>CAYFJM010000090.1:0-7226 GCA_964343415.1 uncultured Vicinamibacteraceae bacterium
ACGACCGATCACCACAGCCTGCCGCCCTTTAATATCAATGTCGCTCCGATCGAGCAGCTCAATCACGCCCGACGGGGTACAAGCCGCGAGCGGAGCCCTCGCCTGAACAAGGCGACCGACATTCAGCGGATGAAATCCGTCAACGTCTTTTTCAGCATCAATTGCTTCGAAAATCTTCTGCTCGGCATCGGCACCCATTCCTTGTGGTAACGGAGATTGAACAAGAATCCCATCAACGGATGCATCCCGATTGAACCGCTCAACAATGGACAACGCCTCCTCAAAACTAGCGGATTCTGGCAACCGCTCAAGTATCGTCGTCATGCCCAGATCATCGCTTGTTCGCATCTTATTTTTGACGTACAGCGCTGAACCCGGATCATCTCCTGCCAGCAAAATACCGAGTGTAGGCGTTCTCCCATGCTTCGCACCAAACGACACAATCCGTGCACGTAGTGCCTCTCGAATATCAGCCGCTACGGCCGTCCCATCAAGCACGCGTGCAATGTTTTGATTTCCACTCACGGTTTCCTCACGAATTCAAAATTGTAATCAGGGTTTCGAGTTTCCCTCTTGTTTCGATAGAATGCCCGCCGATCGACCACCGTCGAAAGATATCAATATGGTTCACTCTCGAGGCACATGGGGCTCTCGTTCGGGATTCATTCTCGCTGCCGCCGGGTCAGCGGTCGGACTCGGAAATATTTGGGGCTTCCCGACTCAAGTTGGGCAGGGCGGTGGTGCAGCCTTCGTCCTTGTCTACCTAATTTGTGTACTCCTCATCTGTGCGCCGATCATGGTGGCTGAGATTGCGCTTGGACGCCGGACTCGCCTTAGTCCATCGGGGGCATTTAGAACTCTCGCGCCGAACAGTAGTTGGTGGATAGTTGGCGCGCTTGGCGTCGCAACCGGAGCAGGAATTCTTTCTTTTTATTCAGTGATCGCAGGGTGGACAGTCGCGTACGTTTGGTTCACCGCCACGTCAGCTGTGTCAGGGTCAGTCGACTCCATTGACCAATTTTTTGTTTCTTTCACAAGCAATGGATTACTAAATCTGACGCTCACCTTTAGCGTACTTGGCGCTACCGCCGTGGTTCTGCTAGGCGGCGTACGGGCCGGCATCGAACGCGCAACGAAAGCTCTTATGCCGGCACTCATCCTCCTGCTTCTGATCTTGGCAGTCCGTGCGACAACGCTTCCCGGTGCTGACGTTGGCCTGACCTACTACATGCAGCCTGACCTGACTCGCCTTTTAGACGTCGGAGTCTTTAATGCAGCGCTTGGTCAAGCTTTCTTTTCTTTAAGTCTCGGTATGGGAGCCATGATCACCTATGGCAGTTATCTTGGTCGCCGCGAGGCCATCGGTGGTTCTACCATCTGGATCGTCATCCTTGATACGTCCATTGCATTACTCGCCGGATTCATCATCTTCCCGGCCGGATTCTCCATTGAAGGTTTCGACCCCACGACGAGTGGCCCTGGTCTAATCTTTACGGTGCTACCGCGATTATTTTCATCACTCCCCGGTGGCGATCTATTCGGCGCGGCGTTTTTTCTTCTCCTAAGTCTTGCGGCAATAACCTCGACAATCTCTTTACTCGAAGTGCCCGTATCACATTGCGTCGACGCTCGTCATTGGTCTCGACCGAAATCCGTTCTCATCGTGACTGGCACCGTCTTCTTACTCGCGATCCCATCGTCACTTGGCAACGGGGCTGTTGCATTCTTTTCAGATCTCCCTATCGTTGGTGGGGGATTTTTAGACCTTATGGCAACGATTTGGAATAATTTCTCTCTGCCAATCGGTGGACTATTGACAGCAATTTTTGTGGGACGCGTCTGGCACGTTGACCGGGCTCTAGATGAACTCCAGGCGGAAGGGGCCTCGTTTCCAGGTGCAACTTTCTGGGTTTTCCTCGTGAAATGGGTTTGCCCTGCAGCTATCGGGTCAATCATTATCGCTACAGTACTCGGAATGTTCTAATAACTCGCTGGACCGGTACTATCGATGAATACACTAACCGAACAAATACAAGCTGTTGACAGTTTCATCTGGCAGCCTTTCGTCATGCCACTCGTGCTGGTGCTGGTAGGTGGACTTCTCACCCTCGCAACGGGGTTCGTTCAAATCCATCGATTTCCGACGGCGGTACGGATGGCGCTTCGCGGCGCGCTGAATCGTGACAGTGCGACCAGTGCCAGTTCAGGCACCATCACACAATTTCAGGCACTCTCTACCGCATTGGCGTCGACCGTCGGTAACGGGAATATCGGAGGTGTCGCAACCGCTATTCTAATCGGTGGCCCGGGCGCCATTTTCTGGATGTGGGTCACCGCCGCTGTCGGCATGGCAACCAAATATGCGGAGGCGGTTCTTGGCGTGCACTACCGCGTGACACGCGAGACCGGTGAACTGGCCAGTGGTCCGATGTACTACATCAGTCAGGGCATTCCGAATAAGGCTCTGGGGCGCATTCTGGCAAATCTCTTCGCGTTTTTTGGTGCATGTGCTGCGTTGTTCGGGACTGGGAACATGGCGCAATCAAATACCATTGCACGAACATTTGCCGAGGCGACCCGAAGCCTGGTGGGCTTTGACGTCCCTCTGTGGGTTCCCGGCATATTGATCACCACAGCTGTCGGACTGGTCCTCGTCGGCGGGATTCGCCGCATTGCCTCTGTCGCGGAGCGACTCGTTCCAACGATGATTGTTCTCTACGTATTCACCGCGGCCGTGTACATCGTCCTCAACCTGACCGAGGTGCCGAGCGTATTTCGTCTGATCGTCAGTAATGCATTTAACCCTGCCGCGGCCATTGGTGGCTTCGCGGGTGCCTCAGTTGCATCAGTCATCGCCGCCGGCGTTAGCCGAGGTGTACTTTCAAATGAGGCCGGCATGGGTAGCGCTCCAATCGCGCATGGGATCGCAAAGGTAAATCATCCAGCCGAACAAGGCGTCATCGGCATTTTTGAGGTATTTGTGGACACAATCATTGTTTGTAGTATGACGGCCTTTGTTATCCTCACTTCAGGATTGTGGACCGAACCTGCGTATCAGGGGTCGAGTGGAGACCTGACGGCGGCCGCGCTAAGCACATCGGTACCGCTGGCCTCCGTTGTTGTCGCACTATGCTCTTTTCTGTTCGGGTTCTCGACCTTAATCGGCTGGTCTTACTACGGCGAAAAATGCGTCGAGTTCATGTTTGGATCGAAAATCGTCCGACCTTATCGAATCCTCTTCACAATCATGATTCTTATTGGCTCAGTCGTTTCCGTGCCACTCGTTTGGGCCATCGGGACACTTCTCAATGGCTTCATGGCATTACCCAACCTACTGGCAATCGTATTTCTAATCGGTACCGTTCGGAAGCTCAACAGCACCTATACCGCAAGTCGCTCTACGTAGGCACGTGTTCTTTGCGTTGGATCTCCAGCACTAAAAATATCACTAATTATGGCCACGCTGGTTGCCCCGACAGCTAGGACGTCTAGTGCGTTGTCAAGGGTAATTCCGCCAATGGCGATGACAGGTAAGGATTCAATAACCGCACGAGCAGACTGGACCGCGCCTACTCCCAAAGCAGGGTACCCCGTGGCTTTGGTTGTTGTCTCGTAGATCGGGCCGACAGCGACGTAGTCAATATCCAACAAACGACTCTCAGCAAGTTGTTCAGTTGTATGGGTCGACAATCCAACGACAGCTCCTGGAGTTAGTAATCGTCTGGCTAGGGGCACGTGCAAATCATTCTGACCGACATGAACACCACTCGCGCCGCTCAATGTTGCAATATCAATGCGGTCATTAATGATGACTCGCGCATCGTAACTAGATGCTCTCTCTACCAGATCGTCCGCACACGCCAAAAAACGCGAGAGTGAATATCGTGGACAACGCAATTGCACCAGCGTGGCACCGCCATCAAATAAAGCGGTACCTAAATCCGAGATTGCCCAACCGTGAGCCTCCGCGACCACTTCGTCGATAATTGGATAAACGGCCGGAAACACCACTCGCGTCACACCGCCACCAACCCACGTTCACCGGGCGTCAGTATTTCTGCGCCCGCCTCAGTCACCACCACATCATCTTCGATGCGTACACCGCCAAGACCGGGCACGTACACCCCAGGCTCAATCGTAAAAACCATGCCACACTCAAGTGTTACCGGTTTTACACCAGCGCGTGCCCTCCCCACCCGCGGTAATTCATGTACATCTAATCCCAATCCATGACCGGTACTATGACCAAACGCGTCCCCAAGGCCATGTCGGTCTAAAACAGTGCGAGCAACGCCATCGACCTCTTCCGCTTTAACACCAGAACTCACGCTGTCCAGCGCCGCCAGCTGCGCTTCGTCCACCGCAAAATACAAACGCCGACATTCCGCAGACACCTCGCCGACGGAAACCGTCCGACTGATGTCCACGCAATAGCCATCTAGAACTCCTCCAAAGTCAAGAATGACTAGATCACCATCACGCAATTCTCGACCCGTCGGATGCGCATGCGGCAACGCGCTATTCGGACCGCTTGCAACGATGGTCTCAAAGGCCACGCGGTCAAAGCCAGCCTGAATTACCAAACGATCGATTTCTTGGGCAACCTCTACTTCACGCCGTTTCCGATCGACAAGGGAAAAGACACCCGGAACGAGGTCACTCAACAATTTTCCAGCACGCCGCAATGTAGTCAACTCACCCTGGTCTTTAATGATTCGCAATCCCTCCACGAGACCAGTCAACGGAATCAGGTCGGCTCGTGTGTGGCTATCCAACCACTGCCACTGCCGAACAGTCATATGATCTGATTCCACGCCGATTCCTGTTGCAGGTATCCGGTGAAGCACGCCGGCTAGCGCTTCTTCGTAACTACCAGGAACGTCTACAAGCTCGAGTCCCCGCGGCGCGACCTGGCTGTCTATCAAACGTCTGGCAGCGTCCTGATACCGGAAATCCACCAACAATTTCAGGCTCTCGTCCGCAATACCTACAACAAGTATCCCGGCACTCGCTCGAAAATTGGCTAAATACAAAATGTTCGACATTGAACTCACAACCACCGCGTCGACCTTTTTAACTCGGGCCGCTTCTCGGAAACGCTCCATTCTCGATTCGAGCCGAGTCGCCATCTCTTCCGTCTCGGGGGCGCTTTCAGTCATCGTCCCTAACTATTTTTGAGTTCTGGCTTGGAGCATTCATAAGCATGTCGATGAATCGGTCAAGACCAAGTCTGACGCGAGGGTCATCATCCAAAGCGCTCTCGTCGGGCCTTGTTTCCGCATTAAAAGTCTCTTCATCAGGACCTAAATGACTGGTATCTTGTGGTTTACGCTCAGGACTTTCACCGGGGTGTCCTTGGCCATCACCGGGTTCCTCTAGCAAAGAGCTATGATTTTCAGTGGAGTCTCGACCACCGCCTTTTGGATCAATCACACAAAATGCCCCGTCTATTGTTCAGGCTAGTCTTCGCAAACTCACCAATAATCGCACCAACTCGTAAGCTGCACAAAACAGAATTTGAGGCCTCCTGACCAACACCGTGGCACTACCTACCCAAAAGCCTCTCTCACGTTACTTTTCGGTCAAACAGCCTGAAATGTCCACAATCCTTCTCCAGACATCGACTTCTATTAACTCTGTCACTCAGAGCGTTTCTCTTGACACTTCAGCCTAATCCTCTGTAGGATTTCGGTTTGCGCGGACGGACAGGTCCGATCCCGCGCTCTCGATAAAAGTATCCGAAAGTAGTTATTAGAACGCCTGTGCCAACCTACGTCCCTCGCCAACAAGACATCACGCGCCAATGGCACGTCATCGACGCCGATTCGAAGGTATTGGGTCGTATTGCGACCATTGCTGCCAGACTTTTGCAAGGCAAGCACCGACCCGGATACGTCCCTTTCTTGGATACAGGGGACCACGTTGTCGTTATTAATGCTGCGCGAGTAAGAATGACGGGCCGTAAAGAAGAGCAAAAACTCTACCGGCGCCATAGCGGGTACCTCGGTGGACTTCGTGAAGAACTTGCGTCCAAGGTCAGGCAGGAACACCCAGAACGACTTGTTGAGTCTGCCATTCGCGGGATGCTACCGAAAACAAAATTGGGAAAAGCCATGTTCCGAAAACTCAAAGTCTATTCTGGCTCGGAGCATCCGCACATCGCGCAGCAACCGACCAGTTACGAGGTCACTTAAGTTTATGGACGCTCAAAATTACGGCACTGGACGACGGAAGACGTCGACGGCACGGGTATTCCTTCGGCCTGGGACCGGCAAATTTAATATCGATGATCGTGATTTAGAGAAACGCTTCCCCACCGCTTCCTTACGCATACGGATCACGGAACCTCTTGTGGTCACAGAAACGGTAGATAAGTTTGACATCTTCGCGACAACCTCCGGCGGTGGCGTGTCGGGGCAGGCAGGCGCCCTTCGACTTGGGATCGCACGGGCGTTAGTTCAATCAGACCCTGAATTACGAGGGACACTAAAATCTGCTGGGATGCTCACTCGGGATGCACGAGGCAAAGAACGTAAGAAATATGGACTTGCCGGGGCACGAAAACGGTTCCAGTTTAGTAAACGGTAGTAATGATGGAGGTAGCTTGACGGCGTTGACGTTGCAGGACTTGTTGGATGCCGGCGTACATTTCGGTCACCAGACTAAACGCTGGAATCCGAAGATGCGCCCCTACATTTTTGGGGAACGAAACGGTATCTATATTATTAATCTCAGCAAAACAGAGACGCTCGCACGTCAAGCTGAAGATTTTGTAACTCGCCTAGCAGCCGACAATCGAACAATTCTCTTCGTCGGAACAAAACGACAGGCTCAGGATCTGGTGCATGAGGAAGCTCAACGTTGCGGAATGTACTTCGTGAACCAACGCTGGCTTGGTGGCCTTCTGACCAACTTCTCTACCATTCAACGTAGTATTGGACGACTTCGTGACATCGAAGCCATGGCTGAGGATGGCCGCTACGACACGCTTTCAAAGAAAGAAGTCGCTCGCCTGGAGAAAGAGAAACGCAAATTACATCGTAACCTCGACGGCATACGGCATATGGGCAAACTTCCCGATGCAGTCTTCGTCGTAGACACTCGACGCGAAAAAATTGCCGTTGACGAAGCAAGGAAATTGAAGATCCCGGTTATCGGACTCGTTGACACCAACTGCGATCCCGATGATGTAGATTTCATCATTCCTGGCAATGACGACGCCTTAC
>CAYFJM010000091.1:0-7204 GCA_964343415.1 uncultured Vicinamibacteraceae bacterium
TCTGTCCTGCAACGAATGTTGCCTTCGTGTGATGTCTTTCTCGAAAATCTTCGCCCGGGAGCCATCTCAACGTTGGGATTTTCATTCGAGGAGGTACGTCAATTTCGTCCGGATATCGTTTATTGCTCCATATCCGCTTTTGGTCAAGATGGCCCGCTAAGCAAACGGCGGGCCTACGACCATGTCGTTCAAGGCATGTGTGGAATCATGTATGCCACAGGAACCGACGAGTCAGGTCCGACTAAAGTAGGTGCACCCTACATCGATTACGCCACTGGCCTTAATGGCGCCTTTGCAATTGTGGCCGCCCTCCATGAGGTTCGCCGAACGCGGGCCGCCGTCCGCCTGGATGTTGCGATGTTAGATACTGCGCTGTTGTTAATGGCCTCCCATGTCACCGCTTATCTAACCGCAGGGGTTGAACCCGGGCCTGCTGGCAACGAAGCCTTTAGTGGCAGTGCGGCATCGGGCTGTTTCTCTACGCGAGATGGCCTTCTCATGTTGGCAGCAAACACAGACGTTCAGTGGCGCTCTCTATGTCGCGTGTTAAATAATGATCAATTATTAACCGACCCGCGTTGGAAAACTAGCGAGGACCGATCCCAACATTCCGCCGAGCTCAGAGTAATCCTCACCGACGCGTTGTCACAAAAAACGGCGAGCGAGTGGGAAACGCAATTGAACGACGCCGGTGTGCCCGCCGGCAGCGTCATGCGCCTTGCTGAAGTCCTTGATCAAGCGCAATGTAATACTCGGGGAATCACCCAAGCCGTTACTCTATCGGAGATCGAATCAGTCACCCATTTGCCTACACTGGGTTTCAAAGCCAATGGGCACAGCGTCTTTCCTTCACTTCCCCCACCAACCCTTGGGCATGATACCAATGCGGTTCTACTAAAGTTCGGTATTGATATATCTGAAATTGAGGCCCTTCGAGAAGAAAAGGTCATCTAACAAAGCCAAAGAAGCAACTTTTGATTGAACTGCCGCTACCCGCTTGCAAGACCACAACTCACAATACATGCTCTTGAAGATTGACGCCCATTCCGACCATCTCACTGAATAGCTATGAAAAATATCTCTATTAAAGCAATTGAAGTGACTCTTTTTGAGATCACGATACCGAACATTGTTGGCGATCCATCTGGATTTGGATTTTGGTATCAACAGGGAGCCGACACACCTCAACAACGCTTCGCACTCAAAATCTACGCGGACGATGGAACTATCGGAGCATACGTACCCCCACGCGCCCGCGCACCGGTGGTTATGGCCGCCAGCATTGCCCTGGGTCACCTACTAATCGGTAAACCTGCATTGGAACGGGAAGCGCACTATCAGACCATGCGCAACGCTACCAAACACGTTGGTGATTCGGGCATTGGTGCACTCGACATTGCACTCTGGGATCTTGCAGGCAAAGTCAGCGAACAGCCCATAGCTCAATTACTGGGCGGTCATCGATGGGTATTGCCGGCTTATGCCAGCACTATATTTGGTGACGAGCAACCTGATGGCCTCTCAAGCGCGACTGCGTACGCCGACTTCGCTGAACGCTGTCTACAACTCGGATATCGCGGATACAAAATGCACGGCTGGAAAGAAGGCGTTGCGCGACGCGAAAGCGAAATGATTCAAGCTGTCGGGGAGCGTGTTGGTGGACGCATGGACATCATGTACGACGGCGCGCTTCACTTAAAAACGCTTGCGGATGCCGTGCGGGTCGGGCACACCTGTGATGACTATGGACTAATGTGGTTAGAGGACCCCTACAACGATGGCGGCCTAACCATAAGAGGCAACCGCGCTTTAAAGGAACAGATTAAAACCCCGCTGATGATTGGAGAAATGGTGCGCAATCCGGAACAACACACGGAATTAGTCGCTTCTGGAGTGACAAATTTTGGGAGAGTGGACCCGGACTACGACGGCGGTATCACCGGATGCTACAAAGCTGCCATTGCGGCAGAAGCCATGGGTTTTGACGTGGAAGTCCATTCCTGCGGCCCCGCTATGCGTCATCTCATGTCCGCATTAACTCGAAGTAACTACTACGAAGTCAACCTTGTTCACCCGCGTGCAAGCAATCCCTGGCACCTCCCGGTCTACGCGGATGGATACTCTGATGAACTAAACTGCATCGATCAAAACGGCTGTGTACCCGTACCTCAGGGCCCTGGATTAGGCGTCACTTATGACTGGGACTTTATAGAGCGCCACACCGTCGATTCAAAGCGAATCGAGTAATGGCGGGATAGAGATATCATCGGCTTAACGCCGCTCACCAATCTCTTTACCGCCACGCATCTTTGACATCAATGCCTGGCGGTGGGCTGATGACTAATCCCCTTTCCGCTAGCACGGCCTCCTTACCTCCCCAGTACTCCATCTTGGCAACCTGATCGGCTTTGGCTTGTTGATCAACTTCTTCAGGATTGCAAATCAGTCTTAATTCACTTTCCAATCGTGCCAGAGTATCGGCCATCTCTACACGCCCGGCGAGATCTTCAATTTCATCGGGATCATGGGCCAGGTCGAACAACTGGGGTGGCATATCAACGTGATAAATTAATTTTAGATCACCTTCTCGCAGCATAAAACTGCCGTTCAGGGACATAGCAGCGTGATATTCGGCAAACCCCACACGAGACTCCGCCCCTCCATGCAACAAAGGCCACAGACTTTGACCTGGCAGTGACTTATCAGTAGCGTTAGTCGCAACACCACTACTCTCCACCAACGTGGGAAACAAGTCGACATGCGACGTTATGTCATCGACCACGATTCCCTCCGGTATTCCCGGTCCAGCCATTAGCAAAGGCACCGAGATAGCCCCTTCATAGAGGTTGGCCTTACCTAGCAATCCATGGGACCCATGCATCTCTCCATGGTCAGTCGTATAAAGAATTCGTGTGTCTTCAGTTAAACCTAGTGTGTCAAGCGCAGCCATAACCTCCCCTACCTGTTCATCGAGGTGGGTAATCAAGCCATAGTAGCCAGCCGCGATTCGCTTCAGATCATCCGGCATCAATTCCTTAGTATCCATCATCTTGCGCAGATGCTGCATTGCCGGGTGTTCTGGCCGATCACCCGGGGCAAATGCCGGTGGTAAGGGCATTTCTTCAAGCGGGTAACGTTCAAAAAGACGCTCCGGTACCGAAAACGGGGGGTGGGAACTTGGATAAGAAACATGCAGCACCCAGGGTCTCCCGGTTCGTTTCCCGTTTTCCTTCAGCCAATGAATGGCTTTCGAAGTAATTTTTCGATCAAAGTCCTGATAGTGACTTGTACCCAGACCGGAACGGTCGAGGTATAACTCCCATTGACCGACATGGACTTGTTCTTCGCCTGCCCCTCTTAAAAGAAAGTCTATGCCACCCTTTTTATTCAGGATGTGCATGGGAATGATTTCGTTGGTAAAGCCGTTGTTATCCTCAGCAGCTCGGTAGTGCAATTTTCCGATCGACACGACATCCCAACCCTGATCCGCGAGTCGATGCATCCAACTCGGCAAATTTCCATCGTATACGATAGCGTTATCCCACAGATGGCTCTGGTGTGGATATTGACCAGTCGCAATCGAAGCCCGTGCAGGACAACACAACGCACTCGCCGCATAGGCATTGGAGAACCGGGCACCTCTCGCAGCGATACGGTCGAGATGTGGAGTTTGCACAATCGAGTGCCCGTAACACCCCAACAGATTCCGATTGTGATTATCGGACTGAAAGTAAACCAGATTACTCGGTGCCGGCAGATTAAACGAGTGACTCATGAGTAGACAGGCGTCTCCCCTGGCGCAGGTGTGTAACCGAAAGAACCTCCATTAAGTACGGCCTCGCGACCGCCAGCAGCTGCAATGCGTGCTAACTGATCGCCGCGGGCCTGTTCGTTAACAAACATTGGATCACATAATTCCGAGAGATGTTTTTCGAAAGCCATCTTTATTTCGCGATACGCCGAATCCTCCGCTAAATTCCGAGATTCATCCGGATCAGACGACAGATCAAACAACGTATCCGGATAATCAGCATCTACATAGTGCACATATTTGTAATCCCCCTGCCTCAACATAAATATCCCAGTCCTCGATCCCGCAGCGTGAAATTCGCTGAAAGCAACTCGATCGGGTTCGGCCCCTCGGGCTAGATCAAATAATGATCGACCACGGAGGCAATCATCTTCATCCAAACGGTCTAGCCCGACACAATCAGTAATCGTTGAAAAACAATCGACATGGGATACCGGGGTTTCAACGACGTGCCCAACCGGCACGCCATCTCCCGCCAAGATCATAGGCACACCCACCGTCTCCTCATACATATTGCTCTTACCCCAGATACCGCGGTCGCCGTTCGCCTCACCGTGATCGCTGGAATATAAAATCCGTGTGTTATCGCTTAACCCACTTCGTTCTAACGCCGCAAGGATTTTTCCCACGTTGTCATCCAAGTAGCTGCATAGTCCGAAATAGGCCGCCATAGTTCTGCGCACCATTTCTTCTGGCAAAGAATCGGGTATGCCAAGAAACCGTCTAATGTCGTTGATAGCCGGGTGATCTGGACGATTACTCACATCATGCTGACGTGGCCAATCAATGTCATCCAACGGATAAAGATCGTAGAATGATTGTGGTGCAATAATCGGCGGATGGGGACAAACTAGAGACGCAAAAAGAACCCAAGGTTTTTCCTGGGACTCGCCGGCAATCTCCTCTAACCAGCGAACTGTCAACTCCGTAATATCGCGATCATATTGAATATAAGTGGAATCTCCGGCTCCCGCTTCTTGCAGATAGCCGCGGTATTTGGTTAAAACCGCTGAACCATCCCGCAAACACCCCAACAGATCTCCGACACCCCCAACGACATTCATAGGAATCTGACTGTCTGTAAACCCTGTAGGATCCTGCGCCGATCGGAAATGAAGCTTTCCGATTGACGTCGTCGTCTGATCCAGCGCCGTCAACCTGTGATGCCACGATGGTACCGAACCTTCATACGCTTTACCGTTGTCCCAATACCCCGTTTCGAAAACGTAGCGACCAGTCGCAAGCGCAGCTCTTGCGGGCACACAGATCGGTGAATTGGTATAGGCGTTACTAAACCGTGTTCCTCGTGCCGCTAACGCATCAAGATGGGGAGTCTTGACCAGAGGATGTCCGTAGCAGCCCAACGCGCGTTTAGAGTGTTGATCAGAGAACAGAAAAAGTAAATTTTGCGGTTTCATCAATCCCACTCCCTATCCATTTGCGTACCAACCATCGGCGTCAAACCCTGCAGGGCAATTCGATAACGCAATATGACTTAATCCCACTGATTTGCCAGCTATCCCTTAACTCCTCCCGAGGTAAGGCCTGCCGCCAGTTGTTTCTGAATAGCTAACACGATAAAGAAGACAGGGATCGTCACCATTGTCGCCGCCGCCATCATTTGACCACTGCCCCCAGCCTCCGGGTCCGCATACTTGTAGACGGAGACCGGCGCCGTGGAAACGTCAAAGCCTCCTAACACCAACGCGAGCATGAAATTATTCCAGGAGAAAATAAAACAAAGAATAGCGGTAGCGATCATTCCCGGTGCACTCAACGGAACCACAATGCGCCAGAATGCTTCTGTTCGAGAAGCGCCATCGATCCATGCAGCCTCCTCTAGTTCCTTTGGAATGTCTTCAATAAAGCCCAACATAATCCAAACCCCGAACGGGATAGTAATCACTAAGTGGGCCAGAATAATGCCGACATGCGTATTCAATAAACCGAGGTGCTTGTACACGATCCAGAAAGGAACCAATGCCGTGATGTAGGGAATCATCCGTGTCAGGAGAATTCCCACCACCAATTTACGCATGTTAAACCGCGTGACCGTGTACGAAGTGAGTAACCCACAAAAAAGACCAATAAGAGTAGCGCTACCAGAAATAATTAAACTATTTAATATATTAGGAAAAAGGTCACTATTTTCTAATACATCTGTGTAATTGGACCACATGGGCTCGAAAATCCACGTGCCGGGCTCGAAGAAAAGATAATCCGGCTTAAGAGAATTCCAAAACATATAAAAGAAAATAAAAAAGAACGGGCCAACCACCGCGATCATCATGAGCTGTGTCGTAGTGAATTCCATCACTTTCCACAACTTTTTTGGCAATCGCGCTTTTAATAAGACCATTTGCGTTTCCGTAACTGCAACAGAATTAGTTGAATTGCCAAGATAAAGAAAAAGAACCATACCCCTTTTGCAGCCGCTTCACCCATATACTGATACTCAAACGCATTGAAATAAACATTCAAATTCATCGTTTCCGTTGCCCACCTGGGACCCGCATCGGTAATCGCCAGGAAGGTATCAAACTCTTTAACACCAAAAATTGATCGTAGAATCAGGGCGACAGCAATATGGGCCCGCATTAATGGCAAAGTAACGTGCATGAAAATCTGCCAACGCGAGGCTCCATCTATACGAGCCGCTTCAAACGGGTCCTGGGGTAACGACTGCAATCCAGAGAGCAGGATCAGCGTCATAAAGGGGGTGTGGTGCCAAATCCCCACTAAAATCAGTGAGGGCATTGCCCAATTCGGATCGATCGTCCATTCAATTGGCTCTATGCCAAGCACACCCAAACCGAGGTTAAGTATTCCATAGGCATAATCGTAAAATAGAATCCAAACCAAACTAATTGCCACAGACATCGAAAGCATCGGCATCATCCAAACGGAACGATAAAACGCCTTACCGGCAAAACTTCGATTAAATAACAAGGCCGTTGCCATTCCCAAGACGAACTGGCCACCGACAGAGACGATTGCATAATAAAACGTATGCCCAACCGCGTTAATCCAGCGCGGGTCCTGCCACGCCGTTATATAGTTTTTGAATCCCACAAAATCAGGTTCGGGATTAAGGATCAACTGCCAATTAGTCATGCTAGTCAACAGGACCAATGCGACCGGAAATGCCACCAATCCGAAAAGAAAAATAACCGTCGGAATATTGAACACCACAGTCATATGCCGGTCGACCCAGTCGATCAACCGCCGAGACATCCCGTGTTCGGCACCTGGTACCTTAGTCATTGCCATATCGATTCAGACCGCTGGGTGGCACTGATTGCTGGTCGAAATCAGGCGCCAGGGTTTAGGCGCTTCCACACCCAAACCCTGACACCTGGACGTAAGAACTACTATTGGCCTAATTTATCCAGA
>CAYFJM010000092.1:0-7193 GCA_964343415.1 uncultured Vicinamibacteraceae bacterium
GAGATGATACTCTCTCTGACCCGTGATCTTGGTGTGAATTTAGCGGGTGTCGAAATCATCCTTAATATGCGAGAGAAAATGGATCGTATGCAACGTGAGGTAGATGAGTTTATGAACTATGTTAAACATGAGCTCGCGCGTGGTCTTGGCGATTGGGAAGAGCGTCTTGGAACAGCTTTAGTGAAATCAAGTCCCGCGGATTTGGTACGCAGAGTTGATATCAGAAATACTACCGTGAACGATCTTAATGTTTCGACGCCGAGTAAAAAACGGAATTAAAACGTTCGTAGCGACGGGGACTATCGGTTATTCTTATGACCGCAGACGGTCATGAGTTGTCAGAAATGTAATGGTACGGGCTGGTTTCCGGAGTACTTTGATGGCGTTCGACGTGTAGAACGATGCGATTGTTGGCGTACTGACGTTGCCCGTAAGATGGTGTCACGTGCCCGGATTCCTTCTCGATATTGTCAATGTGATTTTTCAACATTTATAACTTACCCAAACGAAGAACTCGTAAGAGCAGTAAAGAAAGCACGCGAGTTTTCAGCCACGTTTCCCGCAGGTGATAAAGGTTTGATCTTTATCGGGCCTCCAGGTATTGGCAAAACGCACCTTGCGGTGTCAGTGCTTAAAGAACTTACGGAAAAAAAAGGGATTCGTGGCGTGTATTACGACACTCGGTCCTTACTTAGTACTATTAAGAGTACCTATAATCCTGTCACGCGTGCGTCAGAGGCTGATGTATTGGAAGAGGTCATGGGTGCCGAGTTACTAGTACTCGATGATCTTGGAGCCGAAAGACTAACTGACTGGGTTGAAGAAACGATGAATCTTATCGTCAATACTCGTTATAACGAACGCTTGGCTACAGTGTTTACATCAAACTATGAAGGTGTACCTGACCGCGAGAACATAGAGTCACTTCTTGTTCGGGTGGGTGTAAGGATGTACTCGCGTCTTCGAGAGATGTGCGAGTTTCTGGAGTTTACTGGGCCAGACTACAGGACCTTTGACGACCCACCGAATTCGAAGGAATTATTTCAGCATTGGAAGTCTAATCCCTCTAGGGCCGGTTCCGCCCTGCCGGCAAGGACTCGGGTTAGAGCTCGAGCACGCTTGCGGGATCAGCCCCAAGAAGGTCAACTTGAACTTGGTTGGTCTGGTGGTAAGGCTGGTAGTAGCTAGTATTTTGACGACTAACAACCATCGTCTTTCGAGTGTGTCTTCAGCTGTTTGTTCTACCTCGGGTGAGGTTGGGGTATACCTACACATTCCGTTTTGTTCTGCTATTTGCGATTACTGCAACTTTAATCGCGGTCTGTATGACGAGACTCTGAAACAACGTTATGTGAACGCGATCAAAGATGAAATAGAGCGTTGGGACGATTCACGCTCGGTAGACTCTATTTTCTTTGGTGGTGGAACGCCGTCTCTCCTCTCTGCAAACGATGTGTATGAGATTCTGGAGGCATGCCGTTCAGCCTTCGACGTTGTCTCTGACGTAGAGACGACCTTGGAAATGAATCCAGAATCTTGTACTCAGTCCGGTGTGGAAGAATTTCTTGCGGCCGGGATTACACGTGTGAGTTTAGGTGTTCAGTCATTTCTTGATCATGAATTGAAGCGTTTAGGTCGCGCCCACACAGTTAATGAGGCGAAGGCGGCCATAACGGCGATTCGTTCTGCAGGTTGTAATAACCTCAGTATTGACCTGATGCTGTGGTTGCCTGGGCAGACAAGGGCGGATTGCTTGAAATCAGTCAATGAAATGGTGAGATGTGACCCTGACCATGCCTCGCTATACATGTTAGAGATCTATCCTAATTCTCCGCTTCGTGATGAAATGGCTCGTAGTGACTGGTCCCTTGCGCCGGAGGAAGACGCTTCTGGTATGTATTTTGATGGGTTAGGCGTGACGGATGATGCCGGCTATCAGCAGTACGAAATTTCGAACGTGGCTAGACCGGCGCGGCAGTCTCGTCACAACCTCAAGTATTGGCGCTATCAAAACTGGGTTGGTTTCGGCTGTGGCGCCCATTCGATGCTTGATGGTTGGCGATGGAAAAACATATCTGAAACGACGGTTTATATAGATGCGATTGGACAGCGGAGACCGGTTGCCGAAGTGCGCCGGAACTTAAGCGCTGAAGAACTGCTAGGAGAAGCAATGTTTATGGGGCTCAGGCTGAATGAAGGCATTGATGTCCATGAATTGGGAGAGCAATACGGTATAGACCTGCGAACTCGGTTTGGGCCTGATTTAGAGCCCTATATGGAGCAGGGGCTCCTAATTGACGAGGACGGTCGATGGTGTTTGACTCGAAAGGGTATGCTTCTATCGAACGAGGTAATGAATACTTTTGTCTAGAGCGCTGTGTACGGTAAAGTATCCCGCTATTTACGAAGCATTTGCCGACCAGGAGGAGAGAAAGATGAGTTCGTTTTTAAACCGACCAATGATTCGCCAGCGGCTCTTGATGAGTAGCGCGCTTGTCGCGACTCTCGCCATTGGCATAGTGCTGGGTATGTTTGTAACGTCCAATACTGTTGAGGCTCAGCCCACAACCACTTTCGATGGAAGTGCGGCTTTGATGTTTCATTTCGTTAAGCCGGGTTCGACTTCAGATTATGAAGCTGTCATGCAGAGATTGAGCGAAGCCCTTAATGAGACGGGAAAGACGGACCAATCTAGTGGGTGGAAGGTTTTTCGCGCAGGGGCTGATTTCACGGGACAGGGTGCAGTACCTTATGTATGGGCTATCGATCCGGTAGTCAGTGGGGCAAACTATGCTGCCGCTACAATTATTAATGAAGTTGTGATGCCTGATGAAATGCAGCAGATTTTTGAAAGTTATAACAATGCGTTTACGGATGGACAAGTAAAGCAGCTGCCCGTAAATCTTGAACTGGTGGCTGATTTTTAATTTCAGTCGATTTTTTTCGGGTGACGGCGGATATCAGTCTGCCGTCACCCTTTTTTATTCGAGAGCCGTGCGTGACCGCGGTTTCTTGCGTATTCCTTCAAGATGATTCGCATCTCTTGCGATGTGCATGGGCGTCGGCTTCCTCCGGTGTCCACAACTCAATAACGGTCAGAACATATGTGTGCTGAGGTGAGCTGATGTCTCGAATGTTGATACTCGGTGAGTCGCGATGGCAGTTGGCTTGGAGCGGTTTCATCTTGTCGTTCGCAGTGATTATTGGGTTAGTCGCGGGGCTGTTTTTATCGCCTCAGTTGGTAGAGGCTCAGGCATTTAAAACACTAGATGAGCCTGTGGGCATGGTGTTTAACTACATCGAACAAGACAGTACGGACGCCTTTGAACAAGTGATGACACGTTTAGGTCAAGTGATGGCCGAAAGTGAAAATCCTGAGCGAGTGCAACAGGCTTCTGGTTGGAAGGTCTATAAGGCGGTAGAGCCAGGCCCGAATAATAATGTTCTTTATGTCTGGTTTATTGATCCAACTGTTCCTGAGGCGGATTATTCTGTAGCGCAGATTTTGAATGAAGAAATACCGAACGAAGTTCAAGGCCTTTACGAAACCTTCAATGGTTCCTTTGGGCTTGGTCAGATGCCAATCAACCTCGAACTTGTTGTGGATTTTTCTGAGCTCAATCCCTAGAACGATAGATTAATTCCTGCATATATTCGTTGAGGGCGAGGATATGATGCAGAGCCTCTTAGCGAGAAGAGTCTGTAGTCGAGTCGTAAACGGAACGGTCCTGTGAGGGGGACCTTTACTCCTCCCCCGACATTGCTTCCTATCCCAGTTGTTAGGTTTTCGACAGATTGTTCTCGGTACAAGCCGCCGCCTGCCGTAGCGTAAAACTGAAGGCCGGAAAGACTGCTGAATGGTGTTTGAACAAGGACATTAAACATACTAGTTTTGAGAGCGGGAGCCTTGGTTGGGGGGTCTTCTTGGGCGGAAGCATACTCAAATTCAAATCCGATAATTAAAAGTGAGATTCCTAGGGATGCGCCAGCAGTCGGTCTGTTCGTTGGTGTCTGGTTTGGGCCGACGAATAGAGTTGCGTCTGCAAAAACCGGGTTAGCGAAAGCCATCGAAAATAGTACAAATAGTAGAACTCCGAAAATCATTTGTTTGAGATCGCACAATCTGGTTGTCGACTCGTTAGACTTTGAGTTGAGCACAGGGTTCTATAATTTTCTATACGCCGGTCTTGACGTTGTCAGCGGATCCATGGTTATTACGTGACAAAATGCAGCATAACGTAGGTCAATTTATTTAATGAATCTTACTAGCCAGATATTGTCTGGCGATACCCGTGCAGTTGCGAAAGCGATCTCTATTGTTGAATTCGAGGGCTTTGAGTCACGTCGTTTGATTAGCTTACTGCATCCTCATACGGGACGTGCGACGATCGTAGGGGTTACAGGGCCTCCAGGTGTTGGCAAGAGTTGTCTTGTCGATCGGCTTAGTCGTTTATGGTGTGACGGGCAACGCAAGGTTGCTATTTTGGCCGTGGATCCAACGAGTCCGTTTACAGGCGGTGCCTTACTAGGTGACCGTATTCGAATGGATCGTCAGACTTTGGACTCTGGAGTCTTTTTTCGAAGCATGGCAACAAGGGGACATCTGGGGGGATTGGCGCCGACTACTCATGATGCGGTGAATATTCTCGATGCAGCAGGTTTTGACATTGTAGTCATTGAAACCGTTGGAGTTGGACAAGCAGAAGTTGATATCAGTCGTACTGCACATATGTCAGTCGTTGTTGTGGCCCCAGGTAGTGGTGACGATGTACAGGCCATAAAAGCTGGTGTGATGGAAATAGCAGATGTCTTTGTAGTTAATAAATCAGATCGGGATGGAGCAGATCGGACTGTGGCTGAAATCGAAGCGATGTTAATGCTCGGGTCTCCTAAGTCAGACTCGGCCTTACCGGCGGTTATCAGGACGTCGGTAGTGAATGGAGATGGGATTGATAAATTGGATGAGGCTTTGTCTGATTTAGTGGAGCGTGTTGGCGATGATGCTACGCGTGCGCGCGCACGTGCACGGGCACGCGTAGAGGAAATTTTGCGGCGTAGAATTGGAACCGCTTTGAAGGAGTCGACTGAATTAGACGAAGTACTTGAACGGGTCGTGTCTCGGGAGGTTGACCCGTACACAGTGGCGGATACTGTGGCTAAAATAATTCTGGGGAGTCATGTTTGATATGAAAGTGGTTCTTGATCACATAGGTATTGCTGTCGACGATTTAGAAAAGGCACTTGGGTTTTATCGTGACGGTCTTGGATTGAATGTTGAGTTGACGGAGAGCGTGCCAACCCAGGCTGTTCGCGCGCACTTTATCGATACCGGGAATTCGAAGCTTGAATTGTTAGAGGCAACCTCTGCGGAGTCTCCAATCGCACGGTCAATTACGCGACGGGGGGTGGGTCTCCATCACATTACTTTTCGTGTAGAAGACCTTGTCGGGACATTGGATTATTTGCGTGGGCGGGGCGTCCAGTTGATTGATGATGTGCCCCGCGATGGGGCGGAAGGTGCCCTCGTCGCATTCGTTCACCCGAGAAGTACTCATGGAGTTCTCGTTGAATTAAAGCAAGAAAGGAATGGCTGATCGAACGTTATGACTACAGATGACAAAGTGCGAATTGGGATCATCGGTGGAAGCGGCCTGTATGACATAGATGAACTGACGGATTCTGAAGAACAAGAAATAGACACTCCATTTGGGAGGCCTTCAGCTCCGTATGTCGTCGGTAGTTTGCGAGGGCATCGAGTCGCATTTTTGGCACGACATGGCAAGGCGCATAGCATTCTTCCGTCAGAATTAAATTTTCGAGCGAACATCTATGGATTCAAGCAACTTGGCGCAGAGTGGATTGTCTCAGCTAGTGCAGTCGGTAGTTTGCAAGAGAAGTATCGCCCTCAAGACATCGTAGTCCCTGACCAATTTTTCGACCGGACCCGCGGTCGAGTCAGCACATTCTTTGGTGAGGGGTTGGTAGCGCACGTTTCATTTTCGAATCCGTTGTGTCCAGTGTTGAGTGGACTTGCAGTTGAGACCGCTACAGATGCTGGTGCTACTGTGCATCAGGGGGGTACTTATTTATGTATGGAGGGGCCGCAATTTTCTACGTTAGCAGAGTCCAATCTTTACCGGTCATGGAATATGGACGTAATTGGTATGACGAATCTGCAAGAGGCAAAGTTGGCCCGAGAGGCCGAGATTTGCTTCGCAACATTGGCTTTGGTTACGGATTATGACTGTTGGCATCCTGAACATGATGACGTTACTGTCGACATGATTATTGAAACGTTGCAAGCGAATGCAAAAATGGCAAAACGTATCGTTACGGACTTAGTACCGCGACTACCGGTACGTCGTGAATGTAAGTGTGCAGATGCTCTGTCCAATGCGATTATCACTAACGCCGACGCGATTCCTGCGAGAAAACGTAGTGATTTAGCTCTGCTTGTCGAAAGGTATTTAAGTTAATGCGGCCTGTATTGACGGTTGGTTCAGTGGCGTTTGATTCGATTAAGACTCCATCTGGGGAGGTGTCTCGAATTGTTGGTGGCGCAGCGACATTTTTTAGTGTGGTTGCTTCATTTTTTACTCATGTGCGGCTCGTCGCGGTTGTTGGAGAAGATTTTGGCGAAACGGAAATGAAGTTATTCGCTGGTCGGAAAATAGATTTGGCTGGTTTGCAGCGTGTTTCTGGGGAGACGTTTCGATGGAAGGGAGAATATGGACAGAACCTTAATACTAGGCAGACGATTTATACACAGCTGAATGTTTTCGAAGATTTTAAGCCTCACATCCCTGAGACATTTCAAGCAAGCCCCATTGTTTTTCTTGCCAACATTCACCCGACTTTGCAGCTTGAGGTGCTTGACCAAGTTCAAGAACCGGAGTTCGTTGCCTTGGACACAATGAACTATTGGATCGAGGGTGCGCTGGATGAATTGAAGAAGGTTTTACAGCGGGTAGACGTTGTTGTGATTAACGATGAGGAAGCTTGTCTTTTGAGCAGGGAGTCAAATTTGATTAAAGCAGGACGAGCAATACTTGAAATGGGGCCTTCTCGAGTAGTTATCAAGCGCGGTGAATATGGAGCACTCATGGTTAGTCCTAGCGGGTTTTTTGCGACGCCAGGTTTACCTATCGAGGATGTTGTTGATCCGACAGGGGCAGGTGATACTTTTGCTGGAG
>CAYFJM010000093.1:0-7120 GCA_964343415.1 uncultured Vicinamibacteraceae bacterium
AAAAACCACAGTAGCCCAGTTTAAAGATAATGCGCCAGAAATTACTTATGAAGAAGCTATCGAGATGGCATCGAGCGGTGCGAAGGTTTTACATCCGCGGGCAGCAGAAGTCTGTATGGCCTACAAAGTACCGATACATGTACGTTCCAGCTTTCGTGATGGCGAAGGCACATGGATACGTGGAGAAACTGACATGGTGATGGAACAAGCAGAAGTTGTGGGCGTCAGTAGCGAGAAAAATATTGCGAAAATCACTCTGACGGACGTACCAGACAGACCAGGATTGGCAGCTCAGGTCTTTCAAGAGCTCGCCGAATCCAACATCAGTGTGCGGTTGATCATTCAGGGCGCTATTACAGAAAAAGTTGGGCGAATCACATTCGTGGTTGACGACGAATATGTCGACGCAGTCCGTGGTCTTCTTGGTAATTGGAAAGCAGACGGACTCGCTCGAGAGGCCACTATTGACACAAAGGTCTCTAAAATTTCAATCGTCGGGTCAAGACTAGCCTCAACCCCTGGGCTTGCAGGACGTATGTTTTCTGTACTAGCCCATGAAGATATAAATATTGATTGCATCAGTTCGTCAGAGATGAAGGTCGCCTGCGTGATCTCAGAAGAACATATCGATCGCGCCGTGCAGTCGGTTCATGACGAATTTTTCCCGGCGACTGAGCCGGCCAAATAGACCGTAAGAGCTCATGACCACCAAAATAGATATTGGCATTCTCGGAGCAACTGGAATCGTTGGGCAAGAGTTTGTTGCCGCACTGGAAGACCACCCGTGGTTTCGCATTGCCTGGCTAGCAGCGAGTGAACGGTCAGCGGGTAAACGCTACGAAGATGCAGCTCCGTGGAAATTAGACCGTCCGATACCGAGATCAATTGCCGATATGATCGTGGAGTCCTGCAATCCATCCGGCAGTCCCATTCTTGTATTCTCTGGACTCGATTCTTCTGTCGCGGGTGACATTGAATCGGAGTTCGCGGCAGCCGGCCGGACCGTTGTGAGCAATGCAAGGAATTATCGGATGGCAGACGATGTTCCGCTATTGATACCTGAGATTAACCCGGAACATCTCCGCCTCCTTGGCCAGCAGCACACCGTTCGAGGTTGGAGTGGAAAGATCGTCACTAATCCAAATTGCTCAACCATTGTAATGACCTTGGCATTAGCACCGCTTACTCAGTTCGGTCTCGAGACAGTAATGGTTACAACACTTCAGGCAGTCTCTGGTGCCGGTTACCCCGGGGTCTCGTCGCTCGACATTCTCGGAAATATACTTCCGTACATACCTGGCGAAGAACCGAAGATGGAATCGGAAACTCAAAAAATATTGGGAACCGTCGAGGCCGATCGTATCCGCCCACATTCTGTCGTCGTTAGTGCGCAAACCACCAGGGTTCCAGTCACAAACGGACATACTGCGTTAATCTCCGTCAAGTTAACTGAGTCACCTACGGACGCAGACGTCATTGACGCATTTAGGAGTTTCCGAGGCAGGCCTCAGATAGAAGACCTACCGACAGCACCCAACCATCCCATCGTCTACCTAGATAATCCAGATAGGCCTCAGCCGAAATACGACGTACACCTTGAAGGTGGGATGTCCATTAGCGTTGGACGCTTGCGTAACTGCCCGGTACTTGACATTAAGTTCGTGACGCTGGGCCACAATACCGTCAGAGGAGCGGCAGGTGCAGCGATCCTTAATGCGGAACTAATGAAAGTTGACGGCCTAATTTAACGGGTTATTACCTCAAGTAGAGTGTGTTGGGTCTGCAGACTGAATAACCTCGTGTAGCTCAAACACATTCTCACCCGCAAACATCTCCGGTGGTGGTCTATCTGCGTGCGCGGTTTTAAAATCGTCGCTGTTCGTCCACGCCACAAAGTCTTCAACACGCTCCCAGTATGTCAAAACGATGTGATACGGCGAACGCCCCATTGTCCGACCATGCAACGAAATCTCAGTCGGCTTTAAAATATGTAGTCGAATAAATCCGGCGTGACCTTCTACGAGTCCAGCGCGAGAACGAAACCGATTAGCAAACGCATCCTCCTGACCAACCGCAACGGGAATACGATTCGACACTACATACATAACTCACACTCCTCATGGCCCTGGCTGGTCAGCCACGGCGGTACTCCGACGATCAAATACAATTCTCCCACCAACAACGGTCAACAAAACCCGCGCAAATCGTATGTCAGGCAGGGGCACGTTAAGCAAATTCGTATCCAACAGAACAAAGTCGGCGGCGTTACCAACCGCCAAGAGGCCCTTTGCCGTCTCTTCAAACGATGCGTACGCACCATTGACAGTATATGCGTCAAGAGCCTGTTTCACAGTTAGACGTTCACCCGGGAACCAGCCTCCACGCATAGAGCCGTCAGCCTGCCTTCTTAGAACCGATGCATACAGCCCCTCGAAGGCACCCGGCGGCGCAAACGCCCAATCGGTACCAAAACTAACTCTCGTACGAGATTCAATAAGCCTGCGTAGGGGGAAACTAACCGTTCGACTGGTCTCGTCATAGAGGGAATCGAATTGACCTGCCGCATACATGATCTGCGTAGGTTGTACATTGACAAGGATCCCCAAAGGGGAGAGCCGACCAAGGTCGTCTTCGAATATATGCTGTGCATGCTCGAGACGAAACCGTCGATCTCGCTGCCCATTTTCCTGATAGACACGTTCATAAACATTGATCGCAAGATTAGTTGCGCGTTCTCCGACCGCATGTAATGCGACCTGAAGTCCAGCCCGGTCCGCACGAACAACCTGGTCGTAAAGCCTAGGTTCGTCGTACAACAACAATCCACGGTCCTCTGCGGTCCCGGGGTAAGGCAATTCAATCGCCGCAGTTCTTGTCGTAAACGTTCCATCGACAACACCTTTTACGGTTCCGACCCGGACCCATACACTCCCTTTTCCATCCCGACCACCAAATCGGCCGGAGGCTATCGCAGCACTCAATTGGTCCGTTGCGGTAATAGGCAGTACTACGTTTACCCTTGCGGTTAAGGATCCGTTTATCTCCGCTCTCCGCAATGTTTCGAGATCGTTCCAATTCCCCATGTGATGAACAGACGTCACGCCTTCACTCGCGAGATACTCCAGTGCTGCAGCTAAAGCGGCATCATCCTCTTCAGTCGCGTAGGTTTCTACGGGATCAATGGACAAAAGCGATTCATCGATATCGTAAAGCTGGCCGCTACGTCCTTCCTTAAGCAAACGGCGACCAGCGTGGAGCAGGTGGGTATGGGTATCAATAAATCCTGGTGTAATGAATGCGCCATCTGCATCCAGTACATTGCTATCACCTGCAAGCGCCCGAATTTGATCGTTCGGCCCCATGGCGACAATACGACCACTTGAAATAGCGATGGCTTCCACCAACGGCCGCAACGCGTCCCCGGTCCATACGGTTCCGTTCACAACCGCAAGATCAATACTAGATGGCTCACTTGGCGCAGATACCGTACAGGCAGAAACGAGCAGGCAAGCCCACCAGAGGCGACGATAGCCATGGTTTCCCATTCGACGTTGTTTCTAGAAATCGCCCTAATTTGCAACAACTGAAGAAGCGACGTAATCCACCACAAGTCTTATCGGAGACGTCGTAGCACCACCCAGGAGGCTTTGGTCATTAGTCGGATCAGCGCCGGGATGAAGCACCACATTAATGTCAATGCTGCTTCCTGCCGGCAAAGCAACCGGCGTATCAAGCCAATAGCGGGTCGGCCAGGCGGTACCGGGTTCCCGAAGGAACAGAAGAGGATATTCCTGCCCCTCAGGAGTCGTCGCTGTCACCTGTACGTCTTTCGCGTTAATAGCCACTTCTGGCAACAAGGCAACAACCTCCAACGGTTGTTCAACCGGATAGCTAAACTGCGCATCCAAATGTCCGATCTCTGTCGGCGAATCAACCTGCACAGATATCAATGTTGCCGAAGGCTCGGAGGTGAAATACAGCCCCACCCTTGTTCGGTCCGTAAAAGCCTCACCCTCCGTAATCCAGGTCTTCTTGTAATGAATACGTGCAACGATGTCGGTCCCAGGTTCCAGTGAATGCGCAACAGATTCCTGTAAAACCTGGTCTTGCCCCGGTGACCAGAGCGCTATCGGCGCAGACGTCGGAAACGATTCATTTAATCCAAAACCAGGCCCATCATCACTCGCTTCTAAATCGCGTGCGATTCCTGTCGTATCGACATAAAGCGCGACATCACGAACCACTGCACCCGCTCCAGGTATGACATCCGCACCAACCAGAGATGCTACATCAGTAATTGTTGACGGCAGCACGAAATAACGAACCACATCACTGACATCCGAGTCGATCGGAAATACTTCATCCATCTCCAGTTCGACATCTGGTACGCCCAAAGTCCATTCTGTTGATTCCGTCATCGGTTGCGGTTGCATATCACGTGGACCCTGCGGATATCCGCCACTCGACCACTCCAAAATCATGTCCATTTCTCGTGCGGACAATATATGCCCATTACTGAAATCACCAAATCCGTCCTCGGCCCGCCACGGAGGCATCCGCAGACCAAGAACCTCTTCTCGGATCGACTGGGCCCATGGATAAGCTTCCTGATAGGTCACCAAAGACATCGGCGCAATTCCGCCTTCTTTGTGACAGCTACCACAATTTTTCTCAAAAATGGGAAAGAGATGCTCGTTGTAATTCCACCGAGATGCTATCGGTGTATGCGAGCGTGTAACCGATGACGCAAAACTAAACAGAAGACTCATGACGCCCAAAAAGACAAATAATCTATATTTCATATGTGTAACCTTGAACAGCTAGGGACCTTGAACATCGTCATAAACCCTGGTTATCTCAGCTACTGCTTCATTCAATATGTCGTAAGCGTCACTAACCTGTTGCTTGTTTCCAAGGTCGCCGTACCAATCCAACAACCAAGCTGCGCGCACGAGACTCCGTACGGCTATGCGCACATCGTTACGCTCCCGAACGGGCAATGTCTCCGCTCGGTCATGAAGGGCCAAAGCCAATTCTTTTGATTGAAGGGCCGGAATAAAAATCTCAGTAAATCCACCCTCTGCAACCAAAGACCGAATTTCATCATTCCGGCTACCAATATCAGCAACAATATCGCTGGTCGCATCAGGAATACGTGGGCGAATGCGTTCCGCCAGGGGTAATGATTCAGGAGCACCAGCCGGCGGGCTAACAGCCGCGTCTGCTATTGCCGCTACTGTCGAAAACTCTGTAAAAATAAAGTCGAATCGATCTTCTGGGTAGTCTTCGACAAGCTGTATTTTTGCAATAAATTCAGCAGGCATCGATAGCTCACCGACTTCTGCTTCTAAATAAGCGCCATCAGGGGATGGCAACAGTGGAAACGAGGTGACCTCCACAAATTCGTCTGTATCCGCGTCGTATTCCTCTTCCAGGACAACCCGTCCCATCCATAGCGTTACATCAACGGGTTCCCGATAATTGTCCGTTGCGTAAAGGCGAAATACGCCGGCTTCAGGATACGCACCTTCAATATGGTGAAAACTATCAGGAGCCATAAACACACGACCACCATGCCGAGGGCCGTGGTCCATGTGAGCCCCTGGTGCTCCGTCGACAACACCACACGTCAGCATGACAGAACCGTAATACGGATTACGGACTGGACCATCTGTCTGGACCCAATTTGACCCACCGTCATACATAGGGCAGTAAGCTCGGGCGAAGCCTGTGGGAAGATCCATTGCTGCTAAGAATTCAGATAGAGGTTTGAATTCAGCACGCATTGTCGCAATGTCATTTGCCGCCGCCGCCGCATCCGCTAACGGAAACACAGTGGCATCTGCCATTGAAGTCAAACTGACTAAGGCCGATTTTGCACCATTAAAATCATCAGCAGCGAGAGCTTCCTGCGCACGCACATATTCGGCGACCTGAGTTCCAAAATCAGCGGTATTCGTATTATCAAGCGACGGGGACGCTGGTGTCGTCCGAGTGGAACACCCAACGAAAGTCAATGCAGCAGTGATTGTCGCGGTGACGCAAAATAACCGAACGGGTTGATGCATCCGTAGTTCCTTAACCAAACGCTACATCATCGACGAATAAACAACTTATCCGAATCAACAATGCCGAGGTTGAGTATACCAAACGCTCCTAGGACAGACGCCAAAAAGGAAATAGAACATTCTGCTTGTTCAGAATGAGTCATGGTACTCTGGGCTGTGCCACGTCCTGTAGGCGACACCTCAAAACATGTGGATTTAGCTGATGACTACCTCGAAGAACTGCAAGTAGCACGGCGTTTAGCCTCAAATACGATTGCAAGCTACGGTCGTGATCTCAAGAAACTTAAGCAATTTGCCCAAGTAAGACGAAAATGTATCGCCGAGTTGACAAGTGCGGACCTTCAGCGTTTCGTAAGAACGCTAAACTCGAGCAACTTATGTGCAGCGTCTGTAAGACGCGTGGTCGCTTGCACAAGGGGCTTTTATCGCTTTCTGATGAGGGAAGGCTACGCGGAGAATAATCCTGCCGAGGATTTGGTTGCACCACGTGCAGATTCTCGACTTCCGAAGGACCTTACCTGGGATGAGGTAGAAGCTCTGATTAATCAACCAGACACCACAAAACCTATAGGGCTTCGCGATCGAGCGTTGCTAGAGTTACTTTATGCAACAGGTATGCGGGTTTCCGAACTTCTTGCACTGCGTCCAGAAAATCTAAATCTGAAAAGTGGATATCTCGTCTGTCTTGGCAAAGGAAATAAGGAACGCATTATTCCTATCGGCGAACAAGCAGTATTTTGGGTGTCAAAATATTCTCGTGAAGCTCGGTCAAAACTTCTCGGCAAACGGGCCTCGACTTCTCTTTTTGTGACCTCATGGAGTCCAACACTTAGTCGGGAAAAATTCTGGAAAAAAATGAAAGATTACGCGCTAAATGCTGGGATAGAGCGGAACGTGTCGCCGCACATGCTGCGACATTCATTTGCCACACACCTCTTAAAACATGGAGCTGATTTAATCACTATCCAACAGTTACTCGGTCATGCAGATGTATCCACCACACAGATTTATACAAGCATCATGGACGTTCGATTGCAGCAAATTTATAGGGA
>CAYFJM010000094.1:0-7092 GCA_964343415.1 uncultured Vicinamibacteraceae bacterium
CTGGGAAAAGATTGGTGGTGGGTATGTTACCGCTATCGTTCGCGGTGATGTTGCCGCGGTGAAAGCGGCGACAGACGCGGGAGCGGCTTCCGCACGACGAGTTGGGGAGCTCGTTTCTGTTCACGTTATCCCGCGTCCTCACTCCAATCTTGAGGATGCCTTGCCGATCGGGAAGTCTGGCAAATAGGCAGTGATTCTTGCGAAGGTTGTGGGAACTGTAGTCGCCACGCGTAAGGATGAGCGTCTGGTCAGTCAGAAACTCCTTTTAGCGCAGCCGGTTGACGCAAAGCGAAAACCACAGGGCGGACATTTGGTCGCAGTGGATACTGTGGATGCCGGTGTGGGTGAGACTGTACTGATTGTGAGTGGTAGCTCAGCAAGAATGGCCGCAGACCTTAAGGAGTCCCCTGTTGACGCGGCTATCGTGGGCATTGTTGATACGGTAGAGATTGATTTCGACTAATGCAGCTCGCGAGAGTGATTGGCTGCGTCATTTCTACCCACAAAGACCAAAGTTTGACGGGCCACAAGCTCTTGGTTTTGCAACCAGTTACTCCATTGCGAACTGAAGTTGGACGTCCGGTTGTAGCGGTCGATTCAGTAGGGGCTGGTGTCGGTGAAGAAGTGTTCTTCGTCCGAGGTCGAGAAGCGACCCTTCCATTTTTGCCCGACCAAGTCGTAACAGATGCTAACGTCGTCGGCATCGTCGACCAGTGGTCTCATCAGTCTGAGACACAGGAATAATCGTGCGAATTGGACGTGTGACTGGTGTTGTTGTTTCGACACAAAAGCATGAAACCTTAGATGGAGCCAAGCTTTTGCTTGTTCAACCGATCGATGCTGATGGTCATGCATCTGGCATGACGGTGTTGGCGGTTGATGCGGCGCAGGCTGGTATCGGTGACACGGTGTTGTTGGTGATGGAAGGCCGTGCGGCTGGCCAGGCCGTGCGCCGACGGTCGACTCCGGTTGACACCGCTATTGTGGGTGTAATTGATTCGGTGACTCATTGACAAAAGCGACTGAAAAACGTGTGGTCAGTGCCGTTGAGGAGGTCATACGTCGTCATTTTTCGATGAAGTTTTATGGAGGTAAACACCATGTATTGCCGGCTGACACAGTAACTGCCCAGTCGAGTCAGCTGGAGTCTGCCGTCGACAATATGTCTATTGACTTGTCGGATGGAGTTTGCATCATCGAATCGACTGTGCTTTGCGAGTATTGCGGTTACTGCCGGTCTCATGGCTATTAAGCAGTCTCCCTCTGTCGGTGTGGTTATGCGTCGGCTTGCTCGAGCTATTGAACGCATGGACAATCCTGCGATTGAGAAATTAGCGGCAGAACAGAAGGGTGATTCGTTTCAGGTGTTGATTGCAACGCTCTTGTCCGCGCAAACGAAAGATGCGGTGACTTTTGAAGCGTCAACCCGTCTTTTTCGTCGAGCGAGGACGCCCCAGGCGATGGCACGTCTGTCTACTGCAACCTTAGAGCGACTGATTTACCCGGTGAGTTTTTATCGCAATAAGGCACGGCAGGTGAAAGAAGCGAGTCGACAGATCCTGTCACGATTCGGGGGAACGGTCCCGACTACGATGTCCGATCTTTTGACATTACCTGGTGTTGGACGGAAAACGGCGAATCTGACTTTGATCGTTGCTCAAGAGAGTACGTCAAACATTTGTGTTGATACGCATGTTCACCGGATTTCAAATCGGCTCGGCTGGGTCATGACGAAGACTCCGGAACAGACAGAACAAGAGCTCTATGCTGTGGCTCCACGACGTTGGTGGGCGTTAATTAACTTGTACTTGGTGACATGGGGACAAAATATTTGTCGCCCCGTTTATCCCAGGTGCACGGCATGTGCAGTTGAATCAGTCTGTCCTCGCGTTGGTGTGACGAGGATCGGTAAGTCTTAGTCATGTCTTGTGAATCGACGAATGACCTGATCGGTACGATTAGGAATCACCACGGGACATTGTCGCCAGTGTTGAGACGAACGAGTCGATGGCAGTGACGACATCCGTTGGGTCAGCACTGAAATTATTAGCCAGAATCGAGAAAGCAAGTTGTTCGTTATCGGCGGTTGTGACGTAGCCGGCTAATGCTTGGACATGTGACATAGAGCCGGTTTTTGCGCGGGCATTGCCGGCACTGGTGGTTTTCGCGAACCTCGTTCTCAGGGTGCCGTCCTTGTTGGCGATCGGTAAAGTCGCAAGAAAAAGACTCTTATCTCGTTCGCTTTGGTGGAGGCGAATAAGGATGTCTGTCAGAGCACTGGCAGTGAGATAGTTGTAGCGAGAAAGCCCTGATCCGTCTACGACAATGGCACGGTTACGCTGGATACCCCAATCAGCGAGTAATTTCGTGGCAATAGCAGAGCCAGTATCACCGAAGCTGACGCCGAGTCGTCGAAAGATTGATTCTGCAAAGAGATTTTGACTCTGTTTCATCATATCCACGGCTATTGTTGATAGCGGTTCAGATTGGTTTTTCAGTACGATATTTAGTTGGTTTGAAGATAAGCTTTGTTGGCTTTCAGTTAAGCGATCGATATCAACAGCATCGCCGAGAACAACGATTCCCTCGGCTTCTAAAGCGGTAAGGAGTGCCTGCACAAAGAAACTTGTCGGATTGGCGATGGCTACTGAACGGACGACTGCACTAGACCCTAGACCAATCGAGCCCGACATCACCAAATTTGGCGTGTTCGGTATTCGATGAAGTTGAATATGGTTTGGTTTGGTAGCAGAAGTGGTAATAACTTTGTTGACAAGCTTTAAGCCAGAGCCAGTCGTTTGAATAGTGAGTTCAGCCGGGACATTGATCGTGTGGCCAGGCGTGATCTGTATCTCCACAACGTTTTTTTGGTACTGAAGTGGTCCGACCGGAGCTGAGAATCCGAACGCGACGTCATCCCATGACCATCCGAATCCTAACTGTGGTGGGGAAACTGTGGCACGGTGTTTGAGGTCCTGCCCTATGCTTAAACGGTCGTCGCCAATAATGTTTCCGGTGACGCGATGAATACCTTGCATGCGAAGTCTTTTGGCCCACAAGGTCAGTATCTCTATGTCGATTGTTGGGTCTCCACTACCTCTCACAATGAGGTCGCCGTGCAGCACATTACGTTCGATGTGACCATTGGTAAATAAAGTTGTTTCGAATCGATCATCCCAGCCAAGTGCTTGGGACGCGACGGCAAGAGTAATGATCTTCAGGGTGGATGCGGGGATCAGTAACACGTCTGGGTTGTTGGTGTAGATCTGTTCATTGCGATCGATCGATCGGACATCGATGCCCCACAAAGTGGTTTCAAGTAGGGCTGTGTTCAAGGTCTTGTCTAAGAACGCCTTGATCTCACCAAGAGCAGAGGGGTTCGGAGCGGACGCTGTACCTGGGAATGCTGGTGGTCGCTGAGAGGCACAGCCGATTGCTGTCAATGCAGCAAAGAAGAAGCCTACTGTGAAAACGAGCGGACGAAGCCGAGGGATCAGCCGCACGGGAGTGTGTTGCACGGCGCTATGTTGAACCTTCTTAAGGCTCGCTGTCTACTGTGTTACCGAGAACCAGATCGATCGCTTCCAATATGTCACTGACAGATGTGCTCTCGATGATCGCGGCACCGTCTTCTTCACCGTTAATGCCGTGGTAAGTGTCTTCTGTCTGGCCGATCGTTACCGTTTCTTGCTGGTCGTTCCCGTAGGTGACGGTAAAGGTGGCGAGTGGTATGCCAACTCCCGTGTTGTTGCGGGTGTTGAGAAATGACTCAGCCCGTAATCCCGACAGCTTTGAAAGGAAGTCGTCAAATGCAATCGCTTCAACCACTTCCTGATCAGGTTCGATTTGCTGCCAGAGTTGTTCGTTGGGAGCGTCCGGAGTATCGTCGTTATCGGTGCCCTTTTCGAAACGGTATGTTTCATCATTTCGGGTGAAGGTGATACCGCTTATATTGAATGGTTGGAAGTCGAAAAGCTCTTTCTTTCGATAGGTATTTATGTCCCGGGCCAATTCGTCGAAGAGCGCAGCATCTGCGGTAAATACAAGAGCTCGAGATGTATCACGGCCGTAAATAGTCCCTTCAGGACTTTCGTTGCCCAGCACCAAAACATGATTCCCGGTATCGGTTTCCATGGTGACTGTCATTTGTGGTTCGTCAAGACCAAATGGTTCAAGGTCGCTATCAATGGACTCCGCTTCGACTGTGATCATTTCTGCAGAACCTATGCGTCCGGAGAGTCCTTCTACGATGCCAAAGTCACCACGTGCACGAACGGGTTCAATGATGTTCCACGCGCCGTCGGTTTTACTGAATCTGAGTGTGGAGGAGCTATGTTCAATAGTCATCGCTGTAACGTCCGTTCCGGTAAATTCGAGGAGCGAGCGGTCTCTGAGGTCCAAGGATGATCGATTGAAGGTCGACTCATGAAAACTTGCGATCAGGAATACACGATTGGTACCGCCAATGTTTGCGTACCGGTCGGAGCCGGTCGGAGTTTCGTCACCAATCAGAAGTGTTTCCACGTTGTTTTCTGAGCCAAATTCGACACTGAAGGTAGGATTGGTCAAACCAAAGACTGATAAATCTGTGGCCTCGGTCTCAACAACCCGGCTGATTTCCAGTGAGGCGAGACTGTTGGCGATTGCCGACGCGGCATTCCCATCGGCACTGGCCGAAAACGGTGCGGTGACGGACCAAGTAGCGGTGTCGGTGTCCGAACGACTGACCTCGGTCACGTCTCCATTGTCAGATGTGACGGTTAACGAGGTGATAGCGTCGGCCTCTATGTCGAATGCCTGTTCGGCGGGAGGGTCTTCAGAGGCCGGTGAGCGTTCTGATTCGATGAAATAAGCGTAGCCACCCAGTGCGAGAAACAGCACGAGTAAGAGCGATGTCGAACGAAACCTTTGCATGTCGTTACCGCCGCCGGTTCCACCAGGTGTAGACACCGCTTGCCAGAATAAGCCCAGGCAGCATCAGAAGTGAGATCCACGTGATTCGAGCTTGCGCGTCTGCGGTCAGCGTAATACGTCGGTCCTCCGGTTCCCTCGGGCGTATTGCAATGAGGTTTTCTTGTTGGGCAAGCCAGTTGACCGCATTGAGTACGAGGTCTCGATTTCCCTGGATGCCAATAGCTCCATTTGAGGCAAAATCAGAATCTCCAAAAACAACTAAACGTGACTCCCGCGGAGGGGTATTCTCATCCGGGTCATTATCTTGGATGACTTCATCATTGGCGATGGATTGAGAAACCGTCACGGCGATGGGAACCGGCCCAGAGACATCTCCAGCATCCTCGTTTAATTGAACTTCGCCGGTGGCCAATTCTGATAAATTAACCTCCGCCCAACTACGAGGGCCAGTTTCGATCAGAATTTCTGGGATGCGGCCGTTAGTGCCGCCAGCAACTGGTCGGACCGAACGCGCCAAAGGAAAGGCTGTTAAGACATTAAAGTTTTCTGTGATGGCGTGCGGTGGGTAAGAGGCGGCAACGGGTACTGAGGCATCTGTGCCAAGTAGTTGGCCCATCCCGCTTGCATCCACGACAACATCGTTCCCGACCTCGGCACCCCATTCTGTAACAAGGCCGCTGAGGCTTGGCTGAGGGGTCGCATCTTCAGTTTCAGCTGGGTCAAGCATGAGCAAGACCTTCCCACCTTGTTCCAGATACTCACGAAGAACATCGGTCTCACCGGGGAGGAAATCGGTGGATGGTCCCGCGACGATCACCGCAGAGGCGTTGTCCGGAATTTCTCCGGTTTGTGCAATAACGACGGTTTCGATGCCGAAGTTGTCAAGCCTAAGTGCCTCTCGTACGACACCGTAGCCATCGCGGTCATCGCTGTTCGGGTCGCGCTCGCCATGCCCCTGTACAAAATAGACAGTTCGTTCTTCGCCTTCCACGGCCTTGATCAGGGCATTAGTGAGATCTTGCTCGCTATTTGAGACGACACGCTCGACTCGTCCTTCGTAGTCAAAAACGATGGTGCCGTACGATTGGATTTCGTATTGACGCGCCCGGACAGGATTCCTATCGACGTCGACGTATTCGACAGTTACCTGGGATGAGGTGTAGGCATACTCATCAAGGCGATCTCGAAATCGTGGGAATTCTTCCTCTCGACCAAAGACGAGAATGGAAATAGGAGATTCCAGCGATTCTAGAACACGACGGGTTTGGTCTGAAAGTGAGTATTGTTGTGCGGAAGTCAAATCCCAGCGTTTATTTTGTCGAGACAGAATGTAATTTGTGGCGACTAAGATGCCAAGTGCGAGCAGGACGCTTGTTCCCGCCAGGGCTCCATACTTGGTTTGGCGTTTACCGGCGAACGCTAGAATCTCTCGCCATTGGCTGAGCGTGTGGACAATGACGAGACCCAAGCCTGCAACCGCTAGCCACCACCACAATTCTTGCTGATCTGGAAGTAGAAATCGTACGGCTACTGCTACGAAAACACAGACGACGCCGATCCATCCGAGTGCTTGTAACGCTTTACCCATAACTCCCGTCTGCTCCTATCCTCGCCACCGTTCGGTGTCAACCGACTTTGCTGTCAAGAAAAGTCCAAATCCTATGAAAGTAAGGTAGTAGGTGACATGTGCCGTATCTATAACGCCCTTAGAGAAGTCATCGAAATGCTCCAAGATCGAAAGGTATGACAGGATGGTTTGTGTCGTCGGACCGACGGAGTCTGCCATCCAACTGAGTACCCAGAATAAGAGAAGAATGGAGAAACTGACGACACCTGCGACGACTTGGTTTCGGGTTGCACTTGACACAAGTAAGCCGACTGAAATGAACGACCCGCCCATGAGAATGAGGCCGAGGTAGCCACTTAGCAGGGGACCGAGTTCCGGTTCACCGTACCAGAACAGAATTCCCATATGAATCCCCGTCACGGAAAGCATCAACAGAAACAAGGTAAACACCCCAAGAAACTTACCGAGGATGATTTGTAGGTCACTCAATGGAGAGGTGAGCAACAGTTCAATGGTGCCAGACCGTTTTTCCTCAGCATAGGCCCGCGCCGTCAGAAACGGGAGGAAAAACAATAGAATGATTGCCGTATTTGAAAGTAAGGGGCGAATCA
>CAYFJM010000095.1:0-7092 GCA_964343415.1 uncultured Vicinamibacteraceae bacterium
ACAATATCGCCCGCCTCAACCCGGGGCAAAAAGGCATCCTGCTGCGCTTTATTAAATCGATGTATTTCGTCGACAAAAACGATAGTGCGTCGACTAAGATGTCGCCGGTTTGCTTCGGCTTCGGCCATGACGGCTTTGATTTCCTTGATCCCAGATAAAACAGCGCTAAATGAAACGAACTGCGCATGACTTGTTTTCGCAATTAGTCGAGCTAGTGTTGTTTTGCCTGTTCCTGGAGGACCCCAGAGAATGATCGATTGCAGCGCGCCCTGTTCGATCGCTTCTCGCAAAGGTTGACCGCGATCCAATAATTCGTGTTGGCCAACAAATTCTTCAAAGGTGCGCGGGCGCATCCGCTCTGCGAGAGGGGAATCATTATTTGGTGTTTCGAGGTCATCGGATTGAAAAAGTTGTCCTTCGTTCATTTTAGATTTCGTTGTCGTCTTATTTCGTAAGCGATGAGCGCTGTCGCGACAGCAACATTCAGTGATTCGATCTTCGCTGACATTGGAATAGATAACGTGATATCGACCTTCGGTCGGAGATCAGGTTCGAGTCCTGTGCCTTCGTTTCCGATAAGTAGCACTATTCGGTGGTTTAAACTCACGTCGTAGATTGAGGTCCCGGTGTGAGGCGATGTTGCAACAATAGTCCAGTTGTTTTGGTGTGCGTGTCCGAGTGTTTCAAGCGTGTTATCTGTATCTACAACTGGTATTTGAAAAGTGCATCCCATTGAGCCACGAAGCGCCTTCCAGCCATATGGGTCAGCTGAACTATGGTCGACGATCACTCCTGAACTTCCAGCGGCGATCGCCGAACGGATAATGGCCCCGAGATTGCCAGGGTCTTGTACCCCGAGTGGCATGACGATCAAATCATTCGTTATAGAGGAGAACAGGTTTTCTCGTGTTAGTGGTTTATGGGAACCCAACGCGACCACTTGAGATGGTGAGCGAAGTGGACTGACGGTTGCCATTATTCCTTCTGAGCATTTAGCAAGCGTAGTTGTATCCGGATCGAATTGTGCGCAGAGTCGTTTGACATTAGGGTCGTTGTTGAATGCTGCTGTGGTAACAAGTACAGTGTCAATTGTGACGCCGGATTGTTGCGCGTCCGTAACGACTTTGAGCCCGTCTAGTACCAGGTGTTGTCGAGTGGCGCGCCGTTCGCGTCTTGCGTCTCTAATGCGACTGACTAGTGCGTTTTGACGAGATGTAATGCTTTTCACGCGTGCGGGCGAGCATACCAGATGTGCTACGCTACGAAGCGGATATGAAAGCAAAAATCTTAAAGCGGTTCGAAGAGGAGATACAAACACTTGACCGCGAATTGAAACACGACTTGCCAAAAGAGATTCAGCGCGCGCGGGAGCATGGCGATCTTAGAGAGAATGCGGAATACCAGGCGGCTAAGGAAAGACAGCGATTGGTAGAGGCGCGTATCAGTTTGCTTCAGGCGCGTGTTGCTGAAATCGCACTGATGAATCTTGATCAATTGCCTCAGGACCGCATTGCGTTCGGCTCTAGTGTGTGTCTTCGTGACGGTGATGATGAAACTGTTACATATGAGCTTGTGATGCCAGAAGATGCCGACCCCGACAAGGGGTGGATATCGACGGCGTCTCCTATCGGCCGCGCGATCGTTGGCAAAACAGAAGGTGATGAAATTACGGTAACTACACCAAAGGGTGTGCGTGAATTTGAGATTGTTACCGTCACGACGATTCACGATTTGTAGGCGCGAACCAGACCGTGCAACATAATCGCCGCTATATTCCTCACTTGCGAACCGCACTGGTGCTTACAGGTACTGGTACGGCTGGTGCGTACCATGCAGGTGTTGTTCGAGCACTACATGAGGCTGGCGTCAAGGTCGACCTTGTGGCTGGGCGCGGCATTGGTGCGGTTGGGGCGATGTTTTCTGCCATCGACGGCGGCGCCGGGTTATGGGAGCCTGGTGGGGTATGGCTTAATGCCGGCGTTGCTCGTCTGTACCGCTGGCGTCGGACCCTTCGGGTGGCAGCGTGGATAGGCTTAGCAGCGCTCGCGGTCCTGATTTTGCCCATGGTGGCTTTGGTAGGTGCAGCGGTCGCGTACCCAGTTGGATATTTATTTGAGCTAATTGGTGTCGAAGTAGGCACTGCTGTTGTTTCCGGTTACGCACAATTGGTCGATGCAGTGTTTGCGCCGACTGCATTTCCCACTGTCATTCCAAGATTAATTGTCGTCGCCGTCGTAATTCTTCTTGCACTGCTGTTAACAAATACATTGTTGTTTTCTGTGCGCCGTGTTCCGAGACGGCGTGTGCGGGGAGATCTCTGGTGGCGCTTGTTAGGAGCACCTCTCGAAGTGTCGTCGGCAGTCAAATGGTTTAGTGCCGGGCTATGGAAGTTCATGAGTGGTTCCTCGCGAGTTGCGGTTCCAGACAATAAAGATTTGGGCGAAAGGTACACGGAACTACTTCGCGATAACCTAGGACAACCAGGTTTTTGTGAACTACTCGTCGTGGCTCACGATATCGATGCGAGACGTGATGTTTCATACGTTCTTTTGGCTGATCCTTACCGGGAGTCTTATGTGACAGACGTACCAGAGTCGGATAGATCTGGTCGAATACTTGAGGTGATCGATCTTTCGATAGAGCCAGGACGCCTGGCTTTTGATGCGTTTTCAAGTTCATTGAGTTTGCCACTTGTAACAGAGCCGCAGTTTGTCAGTTATGCGCCGGAAAGTGCCTGGCGAGGAGAGACGCACCGAGTAGCTGATCGCCCTGCGTCGATATCTCGGCTTCTCGATGAAGTCGCGCGAGCAGGTGCCGAGCAAATAATTCTCGTTTCCGCATTTCCTGCGGCCCCGGGGCCGCATACGCTTGCCGTTGATCGTTCAGATATTCGTGGAAGAGCGGGTGAGTATTTGCTGAGTGCAGAGACAGCTGCGCTGCAGGATGCCTTGTTAAGTCGCGGCGCTAGATACGAAGCTGTCTTTCATGTGCGACCGATGCACAATCCAATGGGGCCCTTTGATTTTTCTGGATGCTACGACAAAGAATCTGACAGATTGATTGATTTAGATGAATTAGTAAACCGTGGGTATGAGGACGGTTGTCGTCAGTTTGTTGAAGCGGTTGTCGCGGAAAGCGCCGAGCTTCTCGACGCTCCGTCCGGGCAACAAACCTACGAGACGGATTCTATTTCTGAGCGACTGGCGGCTCATGACTACGACGCTGACGATCAAGTTACCTAAGTGACAACAGATAGTTGTCGTTGTTTATAACGCGGGTCGATGGTTGAACCTTTATCGGCCATTCAAGAAACTCTGTCAAGAAGCCTCGTGAATAAATTGTGCCGCAAGATCTCCAAATAATGATGTGAGTTCATCAGGTTTGAGTGTGCCGAACTTGTTGTTAAATTCGTTAACGGGAACAATAGCTTTGGCCATGGCCCGATGGCCACCCGCGGTACCAATGTCACTAAACCACTTATGGATGAATGTTCCAGCGTGACGGGTATAGCCGACGTTTCTAACGGAAATCACAATGTTGTCGTGAACCTGCCCAGCGAGCACAGTCCATTTGACATCTTCGATTTGTAGCAGAAAATCTGAGGCATACGTAACGATGTCTTCGCGCGGAACCACGCCGAGATATGCTGAAAAAATTTGGCTGCTGATCTGGGCTGTTTGTGAGGCTTTGGCAATGTATTGAAGTCGTTCATGTGAGATACCAGAGCCTTCTATTTTTCTTATAAGCTGGGTATTAGCAAGTTGGTAGAGGAAGGTGAAGGCATCAAGGTCACTTTGATTAGTTTGTCTGGATAAAAATAATGTATCTGACTTGATTGCATATAGAAGAGCAGTTGCAATTCGTTCTGAAATGTTGGCGTCTATCGCGCGTAGGTGAGTTGTCAAAATCGTTGCCGTTGATCCCAAGTCAGATCGGATGTCTCTGAAAGTTACTTGGCTATTCAGTCGCTCTGGGTGATGGTCTATGACAAGGTCTATCTTATTTAGAAGGCCACCAAAATAGTGAGGTTGTACGTCAACGGTTGCAATGCGGTCAAACTGTCCCAAAGACTCTGCTGTGATCGATTCAACGTTAATCTCCAAGAGGTTGGCCATTCGTTGGTTTTCTGGTCTCGTGACACCATGAAAGGCGCCAATGATTGCAGTATTTCTTGTTCGGCGGAGTATATTTCTAAGAGCTAGGCCGCTTGCCAGGGCGTCTGGATCGGGATCATTGTGAAGCAGGATTAATATACGGCCAGCATCTTGGAAATGACTTTGGTACTGTCTAACAAGAGAACGAGTAAGCGATCGATCGAGTACGTTAATGAGTGATGTTTTTGTAAGTTCTGACAGTGTGAGTGTGCTGACATTCGGAAGAGTAATTAATTTCTTGTTTTGGTCACTCGTATGCGGCCCGACGGCTAGGATGTAGATTGATGATGATCCGGCTTTTGTTGCAGCGTTGACTATCCCTTGAATATTCGTTCGGGCGTTATCTTCTACGATGATGCACGTATCAGCTGTTACGTTCGTTTGAGTGAAGGTTGTGGCTTGGCATGGGTCTCCAACTTTAGTCGGTATTCCGTGTTTCTTAAGGCGATTCCCTTGAAGGTGCTCATCGACAAGAAATTCAATCTCAAGTGTTGGGCTGAGGGCCTCATGTAGCGTCTTGACGATCAGGTCGTCCTTGCAGACTGCTACGCAATTCATCGCAGTCGCTAAGTATATGACAGGCTGTAACTCTGATGAGTTATGATTCGAGACTTAATGATCCGTTACTGGTTTGCAGTGATTGTCGCACTCTTATTGTCATCTATAGTCTGGGCCGTTCAACCTACTTTTACCAGCAGAATTGATCTTGTTCGTGTCAGTGTGGTTGTGCTCGACCGTGATGGCTCGCCAGTAACAGACCTTGATGTCGGTGATTTCGAGCTACTGGAGGATGGAGATTTACAGCAGGTGTCATATTTCGCTCGAGGTTTGTCCAGTGATAACGATTTAATACCCGTTCATCTCGGATTATTGCTTGACGCCAGTGGGAGTATGGCTCAGGACGATAGGTTTCAGAAAACAGCTGCGATCAAGTTTCTTCGCGCCATGGACTTTGCTGCAGATACAACTATTGTCGATTTTGATACTGAAGTTCGAGTTGGACGATATGGGCGTGACGGTTTTCCACGACTTGTTGAGCGGATACGCGCAAGTCGTCCCAGCGGAGATACTGCTTTGTACGATGCTCTAGGTGTTTACCTTGATGGAGCATTTGAACAGGATGGCCGAAAAATTCTAGTGTTGTATACCGACGGTGAGGACACCCGCAGCCAAATGTCGTTTGAGGACGCCAGAGATCTTTTGCGAGCATCGGATGTGACGGTCTACGCGATTGGTTTGCAGAAGTATTTGAGAGCTACTTCGCGTCAACGGCAACGGATGTTTCTTGAAGAATTGACTGACTCCACTGGTGGTCGTGCCTATTTCCCACAAGAAATTGATGAACTTGATGGCATATATGAGCAGATCGAAGCGGAGTTAGATGCTCGATATTCGCTCGGTTTTATTTCGACCAATGAAGCAATGGATGGCAGTTGGCGCGAACTCGAAGTTCGACTACATACTCCAAATGAACGTTTACGACGTTCAGCGATAAGGTCTCGGGATGGCTACTATGCCGTCTACGTTGAAGAGGCACGCTGATTCGTTTCATCTTTCGACTGGGTTGCTACGCCGTCGTGGTACGATGCTTAGTTAATTGCTAACGGAAGCATTGTGTTTATGTCCTCGAACAACGACAGCTTCAAGCTCGTGTCAGATTTCACGCTCCGTGGCGATCAGGAGCGCGCTGTCTATGAATTGTGTTCCGGGCTAGACAGAGACGACAGGTATCAGGTTCTGCTCGGAGTGACCGGTTCGGGCAAGACCTATACGATGGCTCAAGTCGTGGCAACCGTTAATAGGCCCACGTTGGTCATGGTTCACAACAAGACACTTGCCGCCCAACTTTACCAAGAGTTCAAGCGATTTTTTCCAGAGAATTCCGTTGAGTACTTCGTTAGCTACTACGATTACTATCAACCGGAAGCCTATGTTCCGGCTACGGATTCATATATAGAAAAGGAAGCCACGATTAATGAAGAGATCGATCGCATGCGTCTGTCTGCGACTCGGGCGTTGTTTGAGCGGAGAGATGTATTAATCGTATCAAGTGTGTCGTGCATTTACGGACTTGGCTCGCCGGATTCGTACTACGGTATGTTGCTGTCGCTACGACAGGGGCAGACAATCGCACGTGATGCGATTTTGAGGCAATTAGTTGAGATTCAGTATGAACGCAATGACCATGAGTTTTCTCGTGGGGTGTTTCGAGTACGAGGAGACATCATCGAAGTCTATCCTTCCTATGATGAAGAAGGCATTAGGATCGAATTGTTTGGCGATGAAGTAGATAATTTGAGTAGCTTCGATCCCTTGACAGGCGAGTCGTACCGCCGTCATGAAAAGGTCGTTATTTTTCCGAAGTCACACTTTGTGATGCCCAGGAAACGGTCTATGCAGGCGGTTGACTTGATCAAGGCTGAACTTGCTGAGCATCGGACTTATCTCGAGGGGAGTGGGAAATTACTAGAGGCGGAACGTTTGCATCAACGCACGATGTTTGACTTGGAGATGATTAAGGAAATCGGGTATTGCCATGGGATCGAAAATTACTCTCGGCATTTATCTGGGCGCCGAGCTGGGGAGCCGCCGCCGACATTGCTTGACTATCTTCCTGCTGACGCATTGACAATTATTGATGAGAGTCATCAGACGATACCGCAGATCCGAGGTATGTATCATGGAGATCGGTCACGAAAAGGTGTTTTGGTTGAGCACGGGTTTCGCTTGCCTTCGGCGATTGATAATCGGCCGTTAAATTTTGATGAATGGAGTGACCGTGTTGGTCAGGTTGTGTTTGTTTCTGCTACAAGAAACGTTTGTGTTCGACATACTTTCTCCGAACAAACAACCAGAGAAAAAAGTCCATCCAAAAAAAGTTGACCCCCCTCAAAAAACCTAAAAAACACTAAAAAATTCCCCTGCGGGGCCTCTCAGA
>CAYFJM010000096.1:0-7076 GCA_964343415.1 uncultured Vicinamibacteraceae bacterium
GGCCTCGACCGAGTGCATAGATCAAGAGCTTTTCTGTCGCTGTGGTCGCAAAAACATCTGGGCGGCTCAGTAACGCCAGCCGTAGACCAGCCACACCATCAAAATTTTCGCTACCTGGCAAACTACCGGCCGCGTCGATAGCGCTCCCGCCTTCGGCATCTCGCCATCGGCCAATGGCATCAAAATTTTCCATCGACAGTCCGGCTGGATCCATGTTCCGATGACAGGAGGCACAAACGGGATTGGCACGATGAGCTTCCATTCGGTCACGCATCGATACGATGTGCGTATTCGAACGCGTTTCGTCAAGCGGTGGAACGTTCGGCGGAGGAGGGGGAGGCGGCGTCCCTAGTAAATTCTCCAAAATCCATTTACCACGCAACACCGGAGATGTTCTTGTCGCGTAAGAAGTCACAGTCAGAACACTCCCATGCCCTAGCAATCCAGCACGAGGACTTCCCTCCGGTAGATTTACCCGTCGAAACTTATCGCCGTAAATATTGGGCACACCATAATGCCTAGCTACCCGCTCATTTAGAAATGTGTAATCCGCCGTCAGCAGATCTAAGACGCTTCGATCTTCATCGAGCAGACTCTGAAATAGTAACTCCGTCTCTCGCCTAAAACCCTGTCGAAGATTATCGTCAAAATCAGGGAAAAGTCTGGCATCCGGTCGCACCGCAGCCAAATTACGAAGGTGCAACCATTGGGACGCAAAACTCGTCGTCAATGCCTCGGCTCGCGGGTCGGCAAGCATTCGCCAAACCTGCTGCTCAAGCACTGTTTCGTTACTTAGTTGTCCTGATTCTGCGACACGCAACAACTCCTCATCAGGAATGCTGCTCCACAAAAAAAACGAGAGCCGTGATGCCAGTTCCACCTCACTTACACGGTATGCAACCCCTGAGTTAACGTTGTCAGGATCTCGCTCAATACGGAAAAGAAACTCCGGGCTTGTCAACAGGGCACGTAGAGCCGTTTCAATACCGACCTCAAAGCCACCATCGTTATACCCGCTCCGAAAAAATGATACGAGTTGATCAAGGTCACCGACACCCACAGGCCGGCGATAGGCCTGGCGTGCCAGTGAAGCAATAATCCCTGTCGCACAATCCATCGCCTCATCTTCTGACACCTGGGACGACACATGACACGAAAAGATCCGATGACGACTCGGCGTCTCGGCAGTTCCCGTTGGCTCGAAAGGACCGACAATAGAAACTGACCGAACCGCGGGCTGCTGCCTCGGCGAGCGATCCATATTGAAATGGGCATCGTAGGGCTGCCGCGTCGTTTCGAGAAGCGCAGAGTTTTTCTTGATAAAGGTTGCCGTGACAACATGCGGCCCAGCGGTTACTGGCACACGCACGTTGAGATGATTATCTATGCCCTCGTCAGCGTAATAGGCTGCATTCGCCTGCATCACCATGTTCTCACTTGGCATCATGGTGAAGAGTTCCAGGCGCTCACCGTCCAACATGATCTCGACCTCATGCGGTTCGGTAAGACCTTCAACATTTTCATTACGATTCCGTTGAAGACGAACTTGTATCTCATATTCACCATCGAACGGAAACGTATGGTTGACGGCCGTCCCACCACGGGTCCCAAACGGGAGACCTTCCAGATGACTTTCCTGCGTCAAATCAACGGGAACGATTGCAACACGGCTGCCTGGTGAAGGAGCCTGACTACCAACCGCTAGCCGACTGACCTTCTGCGCAGCAGCAAGGTACCTTTCCATCAACGTCGGCGACAGCCCACCGGTGCCAACGTTGTCAAATCCAAACGCCGCATCGTCACGAGGCAATAACGCCGTCACGTCGATGTCAAGGTCAAGGAGGTCACGAATCACGTTCTGATATTCGGTGCGGTTCAAACGCCGAAACGTATCCGTCCGGCCGGGATTTGGTGACGCCTCAAGGGAAGCATCAAGCGAAGTTTCAAGATAGGAGACAAGCCGTGCAGTTGAAACCTCGTCTAGCCTTGGACGTGGTTGCGGCGGCATCGCACCAGCCCGAAGTTTCCGAATCACTTTTTCCCAAACGTCCGGGTTGGCGGCCACATCACCGATATCCACCTGCTCTAGAGACAGATTACCGGTCTGTAATCGGTCGTTATGGCACGTGACACAGTGCCGCTGAATTAAGGCTGCCTCTGTTGCAGTGGAAGAAGAAGACGGAACTGACTGCATGGTCGAAGCAAAACCTGTCGTACTTGTAGCGGTCAATACAAAAAAATACGCGAACCCCCGACAGGCAATTGCTCTATATATCGTGGCCATAGATCAGCCTTTTAACACTAGTGTCACACACGTATGTTACACCTCTGAAATATGTTGTGCTACCTTGTACCACGTAATTCGGGGCTTTAACGCAATGACGCCGAAACAGCTTTTCATATCCTCTTTCTTAACAGCCGTGATCGTGGTATCGCTCACAACCTTTACTTTCGCTCAAGCGCTTTTAAATCAACAAGTTGAGTCCACCCAAACTACGTCGGTGAATTCACTTGTCGAAAAATACTGTTTTGACTGCCATGGAGCAGAAACCCAAACCGCGGGAATTAATCTCCATGCACTTGTGGAGCAACACCCCTTAGTGCGTAATCGTGAAACATGGCAAAGAGTTATGAATGCGGTTGAAGTCGGAAAAATGCCGCCGGCAACAGCACCGCAGCCATCCCCAACAGAACGTGGCTCACTCGTTACATTGCTTACGAATGCTATCGATAATTTTGACTATTCGACCATTAAGGAGCCCGGTTTTGAACGAATGCGACGTTTGACGCACCGTGAACTTGACAACACATTGCGTGACCTTCTTGGTGCGGACTTCTCCGTCACGGACCGGTTTCCAACGGAACTCACCGGAAGCAGCGGCTTTGATAACTCAGCAAATACACTCTTTCTCGAATCATCATTGATGGAACGCTATATCGCAGCAGCGGAACGCGTCGTTGAACTCATGCTGCCGAATAATCCGACAACAGAAACACAGCAACGAGCCCATGCAATGGTCTTCATCGCCAGTCCGGGCAAAGACCTTAGTGAAGCCCAAGCAGCCGAACAGATCTTGCGTCGGTTTATGGAACGCGCCTACCGTCGCCTGCCAACGGACACAGACATCAAACGAGGGCTCGCGCAGTTTCAAATGGCTAGAAACACTGGCCGTCCATTCACCGAGTCAATCAAAGTCGTTCTGCAGGCAGTGCTCGTGTCACCAAAGTTTCTTCTACGCATCGAAGAGTCGAACGACACAACCGAACCGTATCCCGTAGAAAATTGGGAACTCGCAAGCCGTCTGGCGTATTTCCTGTGGGCTTCTATGCCTGATGCAGAATTGCGTCGACACGCTGCCAATGGGACTCTCAATAAGCCCGGCGTTCTCAACGAACAGGTCGACCGAATGCTCGCTGACCCTCGAGCCGACACGCTTGGCACCAGCTTTGCCGCACAGTGGCTTGGTTTTCAGCATGTAGGCACGCGTATCTGGCTCGATCCAATCGACAACCCATGGTGCACAGACACACTAATGACGGCGATGCGGAACGAGTCCAGTCTGTTTTTTTTGTCACTGATCCGTGACAATCAACCCATTCGACGCCTCATTGATGCCGACTACACGTATGTCAATGAAGAACTTGCGACAACGTTATACGGCATCGATGGTATCGAAGGCGAAGCAATGCGGCGTGTCACGTTACAAGACCCGAATCGAGGCGGCATCCTTGGTCACGGCAGCATCCTTGCATTAACGTCAAACTATAAAGATACAAGTCCAGTGAAACGTGGACACTATGTCCTCGACACGATCCTTGGCACACCACCGCCGCCGCCACCACCGGGCGCAGGTGTACTGTCCGAAGAAGTCGCAGATCTCAACAAGCTCAGCTTTCGAGAAAAAGTGGAATTGCATTCCAGTAACCCAACCTGCCGAGCCTGCCACTCGCGCATTGACCCTATTGGCTTTAGTTTGGAAAACTTTGACTACTTCGGTCGATGGCGTGCTACCTATCACTATCGCGAACGGGTCGAGACCGAAGAAGAGGCCGACGAGATCCGTGTTCTCGAGGACACGAACGTTTTTAACGAGCGACGCTTTTACAAAAACACCCACACACCGATTGTGGCGACTGGGACTCTGCCAAGTGGCACCACCTTTGACGGTCCAGCCGGACTGAAGCGAACATTACTTAGTGAGAGACATACCGACCTAGTGCGACAGACGTCGACAAAGATGCTCGCATATGCACTCGGCCGACAACTTGAGTACTACGATGAACCCGCAGTCCGTGAGATCCTGCTACAGCTGGAGGCCGACGACTACCGCTTCCAAACGCTGATCAAAGCGATTGTCAACAGTTATCCGTTCCGCTATAAGAAGAACCCAGTGGTAACAGCTAACTAGATCGTAAGGAAAAAAACAGTAATGCCTGTAAGTACTCTTTCACGACGCACCATCCTCCGAGGGCTTGGTGCGACCATTGCACTGCCACTACTCGATGCGATGTCTCCAACCCTAGCCGCCCAGACCCCAAGCGGGGTCGGACGATTAGCCTATTTATATTTTCCAAACGGAATACCACGTGGTTCATGGCACCCCAAGAAAACAGGGGCAGACGGTCAAATTCTTGAACTGAATGAATGGATGAGTCCACTGGCACCGTTTCAGGACGCATTGGTCATACCCAAAAACATCTGGACCCCGCTCGGAAATGGTCACGTCGGTGGAACACCAACTTGGTTAACTGGTTTTGACTATGACCGACAGGCAATCAGTGCTGGCGGTGTCTCAGCCGATCAAATCGCCGCACGTCATCTCGGTGGCGAGACACTTTTACCGTCGCTTGAACTTTCTCTCAAAGGCGAAGGTTTTTTTTCAAACTCGCTATCACGAAATTCTATTTCATGGGCGTCGCCTGAACGACCACTGCCCCGTGAAGTGGAACCTCGTGCAGTATTTGATCGAATGTTCCGTCCTCCTTCAGGGGGCGCAAGTAATCGGTCCGTGATGGATGCAGTGCTTGATGAGGTCAGAGCCTTACGTGGTGTGACTAGTCGAATAGACCAATACCGACTTGATGAATATTTTGAGTCAATCCGAGCACTGGAGAGACGCATTGAGTTTTCCGAGCTACGTTCTCAAGAAATGAAAGATGACCATACCCTAACCGACACCTTGTCAGCACCAGAACCTGGTATTCCATCAGATCATGAAGAATATGTTCGCTTGATGATAGACCTCATCGTCGCAGCATTTCAGTCTAACGCCACTCGTGTCGTCAGTTTCATGCTCGACCATGGGCAATCAAACCGGTATTTCAATTTCATCCCTGGCGTACAAGGAACCTGGCACGCACTATCACACTACAAGAATGCGTCTGGTAAAACAGAGGATGACGACGGCGTAACCTCGTGGAGTTCACCAGAGGAGAAACATCGTATGTACGCTGAAGTGATCCGTTGGCATCACCATCAAGTCGCATACTTACTCGGAAGACTCCGTGACATTCAGGAACCAGACGGGCGAACACTTCTTGACAATTCGACAATCCTTTACGGTGCTACGCTTGGTGACGGCAATGAACATGACCCGCACGATTTACCAACACTAATCGCAGGACGAGGTGGAAATACGATTAAATCAGGTCGAGTACTTGATTTTGCAGAACCCACAGACCTTTCCAACCTGCATCTGTCGTTGCTACAACGCGTCGGTGTGCCCATCACTTCGTTTGGCAACAGCACTACGCCGATGCACGAACTCGATGCGTAAGGCTCATCGTTGGACGTCCATGCCATCCATTGCCCCTCTTGCGGAGAGCCTCTCGACGTGGCCATCGACTGGTCGGTGAACCACCAGGAATATATTGAAGACTGCCAGATTTGCTGTCGCCCAATGGTGTTGCAGATAACGGTGGACGAGAAAAGAAACGCAGAAATAGCTGTTCGCGTCGAAACTGATTAACTACGAAATAAAAAAAACGCCGGTCTCGACTTATCGAGACCGGCGCTGATTCAATGTCCTCGCTATCAGCGAGAACTGACTTGGGTTGTTCGATCTAGACCGGAACGACGTTTTCAGCCGCCGGCCCCTTCGGGGACTCTACAACTTCAAACTCGACCTTTTGTCCTTCAACTAAGCTCTTAAATCCCTCACCCTGGATGGCCGAGAAGTGAACGAACACATCCTTCTGTCCGTCGTCCCTCGTTAAGAAGCCAAAACCCTTACTATCGTTAAACCACTTTACCGTTCCGGTTACTGCCATGTTACGTACTCCAGTCAAAAAAAATTACTAAAACAAAAACTTAACCTCGCACCATACAACGAAAAGGCTATGCTGGGCCAATCCTAAACGCAATTTGGCTGATTCCGGTAGAGTTGTCACTAGCTATCCCTAGTGGATTGGGAGGACTTTTTATGTGTCGCTCATTTATCACTTCCCGTTCGATCAGGCCAGGCTTGTGGCTGCTGGTACTCGTGATTGCACTCTCTGGCACAACACTTTTTAGCCAACGGATACTCCGCGGCGTGCCGGCACTCCCACCACCTGATGGACCTGTTGTTCTCTACACGGCCGAACACCCCCGTATTCGTGTGGTCCCGATTGTGAGTGGCCTGGAACATCCTTGGGGTATGGCATTTCGCCAAAATGGCGACATCCTCGTGACGGAGCGGGACCGTGGCACACTTCGAATTATCCGAAACGGTCAGCTTGTCGATCGTGACATCCCAGGGGTTCCAGAGGTTTACACGGGCGTGCGTCTTTCTGGTTTGATGGACGTTGTCGTTCATCCTGAAGACGACACACTCGTTTACCTAACATACTCCAAGCCAGAAGAGCGTGATGGCCAACGCGGTGCCACTGTTGCGTTGGCCCGTGGGCGGCTTGATGCTGGCGCGGGAGTCCTGACCGAAGTGCGTGACATTTTTGTGGCTGACGGATGGGGCGGCGGCATTGCGGCATCCCGCTTACATTGGGCTGCGGACGGTAAATTGTTCATGAGTGTCGGCGGTGCATTTCAATTTGCTGAAACGGGTGATTATGCCCAGAACTCAACGACCCACTTCGGA
>CAYFJM010000097.1:0-7066 GCA_964343415.1 uncultured Vicinamibacteraceae bacterium
AGTCCAAAGAATTTAAATCTTCAATAATTTTTTTACGTGCTTTATATCGATCTAAGCCTTTATAATCATCTGGAACATTATCATTTAAGGATGCGTTTGGATTCATGATATTAATGGTTTCCAGATCATTCCTTTGTCCCATTTCAAAATCATTCGGATCATGAGCAGGAGTCACCTTCACAGCGCCGGTCCCAAATTCTTGCTCGACAAAACTATCAGCAATAACAGGAACGTCTCGTCCGACCAGAGGCAATCGGACGTTTTTTCCGATAAGACTACTGTAACGCTCATCGTCCGGATGCACAGCTACAGCCGTGTCGCCTAACATCGTTTCAGGACGAGTAGTCGCAACAAGAACGTAGCCTTCTCCCTCAGAATAGGGGTACCGAAGGTAATATAGCGAACCATTCGTCGCCCGGTGAACAACTTCAAGATCAGACAACGCGGTTCGGCACCGAGGACACCAACTTACAAGATAGGTACCACGATAAATGCGGCCTTCGTTATACAAAGATACGAACACACGTCGAACGGCCTTCGATAAATCATCGTCCAGCGTGAATCGCTCACGAGACCAATCTACTGACGATCCAAGTTTTCGCATCTGACTCGTAATCGTACTGTGACTCTTTTCCACCCAACTCCACACGCGGGCTTCAAACGCCTCACGACCAAGGTCATGACGTGTTTTTCCTTCCTTTGCAAGTTGTTTTTCCACGACGTTTTGTGTCGCAATTCCCGCATGATCCGTTCCAGGTAACCACAACACATCAAACCCACACATACGCTTCCAACGTGCCAATACATCTGGAATCGTTTGATTAAGTGCATGCCCAATGTGAAGCCACCCTGTTACATTCGGAGGTGGCAACACCATACTGAATGGCGGACGCCCTGACTTAGGATCCGCTCGAAAAGCACCCAGTTTTTCCCAATAGGCATACCATTTGGGATCAACCGTCGAGTGTTCAAACACCTTGGGTAAATCACGCATATTGTGAGATCGTATCAGGACGGGAAGGAAAACCAATTCAACGGCACGCGCAGCTATAGCCGAACGTAACCGGCGTTTCTAGCCTACTGTGAATTTCATTCGAGCAATCTCGGCACGAACCAGTCGTTCCGCGACCTCAGATACAACATCCGCAGTTATGTCTCGAACAATAGAATCTGTCATTTTTGATACAACCTGAGTGCAAAGGGTCTCTAGCATTTCGTCTGTAACCAATGTTTCTGGATGATCTAGTTCACTTCTAGAAGTAACTACCGACTGACCGTTTTGGTCTTCTGCTAAATAATTCCTAAACGCTTTTGCAAGAACCGAATTAGCCTCATCTCTTTGGGAAAGAATGCTTGAGGACACAAGGGCGTCGTCCGTAGGCACTGGTTCAACTAACTGAGACGACTCAGTTTCATCCATGCCATTCAACAGTTCTCTTACTTTTTCAATTAGTTGCTTCGGTTCGAACGGTTTAACAATCACACCATCACACCCTACTTCCTTAGCTCGAACTTCATTCACCGGATCAAACGCTCCCGTGAGCAAGACAACAGGAACGTCATGCGTTGGTTCTGATTTAACAAACGCGGTCACTTCATATCCATTCTTGTGAGGCATATTCACATCAACCAAAATGACATCTGGCATTTCTTCCCGAATAGCATCAAAAACCCGAGAGCCATCTCCAACAGTCACAACCTCGACATCTTCATCGACGAATGTAAGTTGAACGACGCGCTGAATGGTAACGCTGTCATCTACAAGCAACAGCTTATGAGGCATTGGCGGAGGCTACTGGTCTACTCATCGACAGTCAAGCAGTCATTAATCCTGTTGCTCCTGTCTTACATTCGTATGAATGTAATCAACAATAGACTGCATAGGTGTACCGGGCTGAAACACACCCTTAATTCCTATTTCCCCAAGTCCAGGTAAGTCGGCATCCGGAATGATGCCACCCAGGACCACCAGGATGTCTTTTAGCTCTTTTTCTTCTAATAACGTCATAAGTCGAGGACAAATATGATTGTGAGCGCCAGACAAAATCGACAAACCGATCACATCGGCGTCTTCTTGCAACGCTGCTTCAACAATTTGCTCTGGTGTCTGACGAAGCCCCGTATAAATAACCTCCATACCAGCATCTCGCAAAGATCGAGCAATCACCTTTGCGCCACGATCATGGCCGTCAAGTCCTGGCTTTGCGATAATGACCCTTATTCGTCGCACATAGCCTCCTCAATAACCAAGTTTCGATCGACAAAAAGTAACACACAGCTACAGTGAAGGAGACTCTTCATATTCCCCCCAAACATTTCGAAGCACGTCACACATTTCGCCAAGTGTGGCCTCTGCGCGCACAGACTCCATAATAAAGGGCATTAGATTATCTGACCCTTTTGCTGCCCTATCCAAAGCCTCAAGTGCACGACAAACTTCTGTTTCATTTCGTGATCTTCGAATAGCTTCAATCTGCTCAAGCTGTTGAATCGCCACCTTATCATCGATTGATAGTGTCGGGACTGCTACAGGCGCTCCGTCAATATACTCGTTAACACCCACTATCCGAGAATCACCGCGTTCGAACGCTTGTTGCTCTTGATAAGCACTATTTGCAATCTCTCGCTGAGGAAAACCGCTTTCAATTGCCGCCACCATACCACCACGCCGATCAATCTCACCAAAATAAGAAGAAACCGTGGACTCTAACTCGCTTGTCAAGCTTTCCATATAGTAAGAACCTCCAAGTGGATCGATTACGGAAGGAATACCAGTCTCACAAGCAAGAACTTGCTGCGTGCGTAACGCCAACAATGCTGCTTCACGAGTCGGAAGCGCGAGTGCCTCGTCAAGTGCATTGATATGCAATGAATTCACCCCACCCAAAACAGCTGCTAAAGCCTGCAGGGTTGTTCGAACAACATTGTTGTACGGCTGCTGTGCAGTGAGTGTCACCCCTGACGTTTGCGCGTGAAAACGTAATTTTTTCGATCGTTCATCTCTAGCACCAAACTTATCGCGCATAGTTACAGCCCACAATTTTCGAGCTACTCGAAACTTCGCAATCTCCTCAAAAAAGTTATTGTGCGCATTGAAGAAAAAAGAAATGCGCGGAGCCACCTGGTCAACATTAAGCCCTGAGTCAAGGGCATGTTGGACGTATTCCACTCCGTCACTTAAAGTGAAGGCAAGTTCTTGAGCTGCTGTCGCCCCAGCCTCCCTAATGTGATAGCCACTCACAGAGATCGTATTCCAGCGAGGTACATGCTCCTCGCAAAACGCAACAACATCCGTTACAAGGCGCATCGAAGGACCAGGTGGGTATATGTATTCTTTCTGGGCAATATATTCTTTAAGAATGTCGTTTTGAATAGTTCCGGATAGTTTCGACCAGTCAGCGCCTTGTTCTTCTGCGACAACGAGATACATTGCCATCAGCATTGCAGCCGGCGAGTTAATCGTCATTGAGGTCGTTATCTGATCAAGTGAAATATCTTTGAACAATCTCCGCATGTCGGCCACATTTGACACGCTGACACCACACCTTCCGATCTCTCCACCTGAAAGAGCATGGTCAGGATCTCGCCCCATTAATGTGGGTAAATCAAACGCAACACTCAGACCTGTCCCACCTGCGCTCAATAAATCGTGGTAACGACGATTCGTCTCCTCTGGTGTTCCAAAACCAGAAAACTGCCGCATTGTCCAAAGCTTTTCGCCATAACCAGTGGCGTGAATGCCGCGGGTAAATGGAAATAGCCCAGGATCATTGAGAGCATCAGAATATGTAATCTCAGAGAGGTCATTTTCGTCATAGAAACACTTGCGATCAGTGTCTTCAGACGCTTCTACACCAAGACCAGCAGCGCTGTTGTCGTTCTTTGAAAACCCCATTCACGTAATTTAGGCACCCAAGCGAAACGCTAGAAGCTCTGAGGCCTCACTCTCTGGGGTTTCAGCCACCAATTCGATGAGGTATTCGCCAGGAGCAAGAAACGAAGGAAGGAACTCAACCTGGTATGGCTGCTCATCGGATGCCGACCTCAGCGTCAACGGAAACATCTCATCACCAAGCCGATTCAATAATCGAGCACGAACTTCTGGCACCACACCACCCGCTGCATAAGCATTAAACCGAACGAGTAGATAATCCGTTCGACGGAAACTTCGCGACGCAGTCGGCGAGATCGTCCAGTCTCCTGATATTTGCCGATATTCCAATGCATTCCGGGCACGTACAAAGAACGGCGTACTAAACACGATCTCAGGTGTCGTAAAATCAGGAACCGAAATTTCATCACGGTCCCGATCGAGGACCTCTCCAGATTCACCTTCAATCGCCAGACTGACCTGCATCACTCCAGGGTCGGCCTCAAACTCTATAGACGCCCCCGCAGAAGAACTGCTTACTCTGTCTCTCGTCGTACCGCGGCCTGGCCCTACCGACTCAGGAACACGCCCACGAAAATACGCGCCACCGTTATCTCCCATCGCTGTAACCAAAATTCTAGATGCCTGAGCACCTCGCCGCCCTCTTTCTGACACCGGTTCCCATACAAACCTTATGCGAGTCTTTCCATTGTCAGCCCGGGAACTTCCAAACCAAGTTCTAACCAACTGCCCTCTGCGTTGTTCTGACAACGTACCCAGTGCAACATCAACCGCCCGAGGAGGTTCATCACTCGCCGCTCTCAATGAACGTTGAACATCGAGCTCCGTAATCGCCCAATAACCCTTCCGAGCCCGCAAATTGACCTGTGGTCTCCCCACACGAACTTCGATCTCATGAAACTCACCGTCAGTCGCCCGCAATGTAGAGTTGTAGCCAAGCAGGTAATAAGCATTGGAGTCGTCCAGCATTTGCTGTAGCCCTGGAGCGAAATCATTTTGATTAATGATGGCTCGCCCGTCGGTCTCCTCTGACAAAATCCTTAATGTATCCTGCGTTCGACGTAACTGACGTGCATTCGTCTGAAATGCAATCGTTGGATCGCTCACATCAAATTCTTGAGCTGCCAAGCCTCTAGGATCTAAGGTGTAAATCGATGTATTAAAACGTGTTGCTGTCCTAAACACCCTACGAAGATCACTAATAATTTCATCTTGCTGGAAAAACGAGGCAACCTCTTCCATCGAATCGTTACCAGCAAACGGATCATACCTGGCCGGATTCATAGCCGGATCAACTCCCGTAGTCGCATTCATTGCGCGCATCTGAGGTGGCACATAATTGGAGTACCCTTCGCTAACAAGTAAAACTGACTTGCGTCCCTCACGCATGGATCCGAGATAAATCATTAGGCCTTTGAGCGCCGACAATGAAACATCATTTCTCATACGTTCGACAACTTCGGTTGGGTAATGGTTGTAGGCCGACTCAAATTGATTGCGAACAAAATATCTATATTTGACACCTTCAAACGAATTAACCGCGTCGATTACAGCTTGATGATTACGCGTCAGTCGAACGGCCTCCAACGGCATCAGAGGAAACATGACTCCAACGAGATCAGTCGGTATCAAGCTGTTCTCGAGAAATTCCACAAGCAGTTGGCGCGCCCGCAAACTGTTGCCTTGGCGTACATGGTAATCATCAAGGAAAATGACAAATACGCGAACATCTGCCTGAGACGCTGCCCGTTCCTGATCAGACCTTCGTCGACCGACCTCAACCAACGGGTCCTCCGCCAAAGAAGGTAATTGATCAACCTGGATAAGTTGAAAAGAATCGATCTCTTGCTGTACCCCATCTTCATAAATCTCGAAGTCATCAGCTGTGAGATCCAAAACAGGATTGCCTTCTTCGTCTGTAACCGTGGCATCTACTCGAACATAGTTGATTCCACTCCGAAAAATAGGCGTCTGCTGGTCAGAGTTCTCGACTGTCTCACCTGGCACAAGCGAAACGTCTTCAATAGCATTATCATCTGGTGTTGTCGTAGCGGTTTCAACATTCTGATCGGCTGGTTGCTGCTGTCTGGCATCTCCATTTGCCACAAATAGCATGCCCAGTGCCAAACCAATAATGGTCCATTGTCGAGTCATACAGTTACTCAGGAAGATGCTCAGGCTCAATGATAACATCGCATAATATGATCCTGGTGCCATATGCTTGATGAACATTTACATGCTCCACCGCTAACACACCTATCCGAAGAAGAACAATTACTACGAGCAAATGTACAAACATTTGCGAAAAAGGAAGTTGCTCCATTAGTCCGAGAAATGGACGAATCAGCAGCAATTCCACGCAGCCTCATTGATCAACTGTTCTCTCTAGGGCTTATGGGAATTGAAGTGCCGGAGCAGTATGGTGGCGCCAATGGGTATTTCTTTCTTTCAATCCTCGTAGTAGAAGAGCTCGCCCGGGTCGACCCCTCGATAGCTGTAATGGTGGATGTACAAAACACTCTTGTCATCAACGCCATTAAGCGCTGGGGTTCGGACGACATTCAGAAATCGTTCTTGCCGCTGTTAGCGTCGAAACTGATCGGCGCATACGCACTGTCGGAGGTAGGCTCAGGAAGCGATGCGTTCTCTTTAAGCAGTCGAGCAACGCGTGACGGAAACAGTTACGTCCTTACCGGACGAAAGGCATGGATCACCAATGCCTCTGAAGCCGACATCTTCATCATTTTTGCCAATGAAAATCGCGACGAAGGACATCGTGGTATTTCCGCATTTCTTGTCGAGCGGTCAACACCTGGACTCTCTATCGGAAAAAAAGAAAACAAACTCGGCATTCGAGCTAGTAGCACTTGTCAGATTGCTCTCGATGAATGCCGTGTGCCAGCATCGAATCTTTTGGGGTTACCGGGCGAAGGTTACAAAGTGGCTATCGAAACGTTGAACGAAGGCCGAATCGGAATCTCGGCCCAAATGGTTGGACTCTCCCAAGGTGCGCTTGACCATGCTTTATCGTATGTACAGGAAAGACAACAATTCGGAAAAACACTAGCAGAATTTCAAGCGATCCAGTTTCAACTAGCTCAAGCGGCAACTGAATTAGAAGCAGCACGCCTGATGACTTACAATGCGGCTCGCTTACATGACAGTAACAAACCA
>CAYFJM010000098.1:0-7023 GCA_964343415.1 uncultured Vicinamibacteraceae bacterium
AAAGAATTGGGGCGCAAAGAAGACCGCGGTGATGAAGCCGATGAATTGCGGAAAAAGATCGACGACAGCAAAATGCCCAGCGAGGTAGAAGAAAAGGCAGTCCTTGAACTTAAACGACTGGAAGCAATGCCGCCAATGTCTGCCGAAGCTACGGTATCAAGGAACTATCTGGACTGGCTGATCGCAGTACCATGGTTTAAACGAACTCGAGAGAGCCGAAACCTTAAACGGGCGCAACTCATCCTGAATGAAGACCACTACGGCCTCGACAAAATAAAAGAGCGTATTCTAGAGTTCTTAGCTGTTCGATCTTTGGTCAAAAAACCCAAGGGGACCATACTCACACTGACTGGCCCTCCTGGGGTCGGTAAAACTTCTCTTGCAAAATCTATCGCGCGAGCCACGAACAGAAAATTTGTAAGACTCTCTCTCGGAGGCGTTCGAGACGAGGCAGAAATACGGGGACATCGCCGTACTTATATTGGAGCGTTCCCAGGTCAAATCATTCAAATGATGAAGAAGGCTGGCACGATTAACCCCGTATTTCTGTTAGACGAAGTCGACAAAATGTCGATGGATTTCCGTGGCGATCCTTCAGCTGCCTTACTTGAGGTCCTTGACCCTGAGCAAAACAACACATTTCTCGATCATTATCTCGACGCCGAATATGACCTATCTCATGTAATGTTTATCTGTACTGCAAACGTTCTGCATACGGTCCCTCAAGCACTTCGAGATCGCATGGAAGTACTAGAATTGTCTGGTTACACCGAAAGTGAAAAAATCGAGATCGGAAAACGTTTTCTGGCCCCAAAAATTTTAAAGGCAACTGGTCTCACCAAGAAGAATGCAACGTTTAGTGACGATGCGTACCAAACAGTCATCCGTCGTTATACCCGTGAGGCAGGTGTTCGAAGTTTAGAGAGGGAAATCTCATCAATATGTCGAAAAATTGCCCGTAAGGTTGTAGACCAAGGCAAGGGATACCAAACTGACGTAGACGCTGAAAAAGTCACTAACTATCTCGGCATACCGAAATACAGGCCGACCATGGGCGAAAAAGAAAATGAAATTGGAATAGCAACTGGCCTAGCATGGACCGAAGCTGGAGGAGAACTACTACTTACTGAATCAACGCTTATGCCGGGCAAGGGTCAACTGACACTAACAGGAAAACTTGGCGACGTAATGCAGGAATCCGCTCAAGCAGCTATGAGCTATGTGCGAGCTAAAGCCGAAGAATTTGGCATACCAAAAGAATTCAACAAGGAAACTGATGTTCATGTGCATGTCCCCGAAGGAGCCATCCCGAAAGATGGTCCGTCTGCAGGTATAACAATCACGACCGCTTTAGTGTCAACTCTCACCCGTATTCCCACCAGGCGTGACGTTGCAATGACAGGAGAAATTACTTTACGTGGAAAAGTGCTCCCAATCGGTGGTGTCAAAGAGAAGGTTTTAGCAGCGCACCGGGCCAACCTGAAAACAATCATCCTGCCAAAAGACAATGAAAAAGATTTGGCAGATATTCCAGATACAGTCCTGGAGTCTCTTAATCTCTACATGGTCGATACGATGGATGAGGTTCTTAAAATTGCCCTCGAAAAACCAGCTGGGCCTCCACTCTCTGCTGATAATGGAACCGTCGATACTATAACTGACGAACAAGTCACCCATTAATCTATGTCGGCATAAGTGTATTTCTGTCTACGTTCAGATCTTTAATATACAGGTGAAGATTCTACACGCCGACTTTTTTACTAGCGTCCCGGTGGGCGGAAAAATTCCTGACAATCTAGGACCCACAATAGCACTAGTAGGACGTTCGAACGTCGGTAAGTCCAGTCTCATTAATGCCCTCACAGGACGAAAGATCGCCAGAGCAGGCGCCAAGCCTGGCACTACGAGACTCATCAATATTTACAGTCTCCGCTTGTCCTGGACTTCACAGAAAAAACCAATTCCAATGACGTTAGTCGACCTGCCAGGCTATGGATTCGCTCGAGGCGGAAAAAAAACACAACTTGAATTCAGCACGATGACTGAAGAATTTTTCAATGAACTCTCGCAGTTTAGTGCTGACGAAAAACCGAAGACCAGCAGCTGGCTTTCAGGAATTATTCTAGTTCTCGATGGCCGACATCCTGGACTCGAAATCGATCTCACCGCCTATGAATGGCTTGCTGGGAAAAACTTCTCAACAATTATCGTAACCACAAAGAATGACCGTATGACTCGAAACCAACTATATAAGGCTAATACTGGTCATGAACTGGCCCTCGAACGACCGGTCATCGTATCCTCGAGTCGGAGCGGCCTCGGAATTGGTAAGATCTGGACGTCAATTAAAGGCTTGATATAATGTTTTCTTTGTTACCTTAGGAGTAATTCGTGAGAGCAGGGATTCACCCAAACTACCATGAGGTTCAAGCGCGCTGTGCTTGCGGTGCGTCTTGGACGACTTATTCAACAAAATCTGAGCTCCACCTTGAGATCTGTTCAAGCTGCCATCCGTTTTTCACCGGTCGTCAGAAACTCGTTGATACCGAAGGCCGTGTCGAACGCTTCACCAAGAAATATGGAAAAGTAACGGTCGAAGGTCGGAAAAAGCAACAACGCACCGCACGGTGATTTCAGCTCAAAAGTCTTTTGGACTTCTGAGTTCGGTTAACACAAGTCAGCGAAGACACATCTTAATCTCTATCTAAAAAAGAGCGCGTGATTGACACCCATCAACTGTGACACATGCCCCACTAACCCAGCTAGCACGTTCTGAAGCAAGAAACGCGACTACCGCTCCAACCTCTCTCGCCTTCCCGAATCTGCCAAAGGGAATATTCTCACGAACGAATTCCTCCATACCATCGGGGTCTTCCTGTTGCCGACGATGCCATGATCCGCCAGGGAATGAAATCGATCCCGGCGCTACACTGTTGACGCGAATACCATCCGACGCCAACTGTTGCGCTAACGACTTCGCTAAACTAATCTCTGCCGATTTAACAGCATTGTAGGTCATCCGTCCGCCAGACTCGCGCCCCCAGATCGATGCAATCATAACAATCACGCCTCCGCCTCTTTTTCGAAGATAGGGAACAGCAAGACGAGAAGCACGGATCGCAGGAAATAAGGTGTTATCAAACGCTGCATTCCATTCCGCATCGCTAGTTTCAACAATGCCAGTTCCACCCGCTTGTCCAACATTGTTTACCAAGACGTCAAGGCCGCCAAACTTTTCAACGGCTTTTTCAATTACTAAAGTTACGCCACTGTCTGAAGATAAATCTGCCGGTACCGCTAGTACACGATCACCAGATATTGATTCACTTAGCTGCTCCGCAGCACGCTCTAACTGAGGCTTGTTTCGTGCGCAAATAACCACACTACAGCCTTCGTCAAGCAAAGCCTGTGCCGAAGCGTAACCGAGTCCTCGACTTGAACCTGTAATTACTGCAATCTTTCCATCTAATCCAAGATCCAACGCTTGTCTCCCATTATGTTTCGATTAATTTATTGCCAAATCAATTTTCCGTACATTCATCCAAGGTTTCATGGGTCAGAAAATACAACACAGTAAACCAAGTTACTTGCGCAAATTCGAACTGAACCTTTCGCGCTAAACCTAGAAACTCTAACTAAATACTGATATTAATGAACTTCACGCGTCACTAAAACGGCATAATAACCCAGAGAATATGCTTAGGGTGGCAGCACTTGGGATGTTTCTATACGGCGGATATAGCGTCACCAGTGGATTAATCGACTTTATCTTTCTAGAAGAGTTCGAATGGTGGGCAAACCTGTGGAAAATTGTGGCCGGATTGGTGCTCACATTCGGTGCTGTCTTTACCAGAATTTCATTTCCCGGCGGGCTAGCCTTAGCGATAGGTGGCCTACTCGGACTCCATGCAATAAGCCTCCACAGTGAAATCCACCTGTACGGACAACTAAGCACTAGTCTTCAGCTATCTCGTGTTTTTTTTGCTGTACTTCTAGTAATTCTTGGATACTACGGATGGAATCCTGAAGAAACGGACCATGAAAACCTAGCCGACCAATAATTGGATATCAGCCCATTTCGAGATGATTAACGCAAACAAAATAGCTAGTGTTAGTGACCTCAAAACTAAGCACAACCACTAGTCGCACCACAATTCACGCATTTGTAACAGGCACCGTTTCGGATCATGATTGCCCCGCAAGTCGAACAGGGCGGCGCATCTTGATCATTCTGAATCGCAAACTTCGCTGCAGTCTGGGATTCTTTGGATGCTGATATCGACGCTGATGGTTCCACATGCTCTCGCACCGTTTCACCAGATAACTCCTGCTCCTCTTCTTTCTGTACAGCAATATCATCTCTAATATTTACGCCAGCATAAAACTGCGCTTCGTCCGACAAAAACTTCGTCGCCATCCATCTAAAAATATAGTCAACGATAGATTTGGCCACTCGGACTTCCCTGTTTTTCGTCATGCCAGACGGCTCAAAACGTGCATGACTAAATTTGTCTACTAACACTTGAAGAGGCACACCATATTGCAACGCATAAGAAACCGCTTGTGCAAATGCATCGGCAAATCCAGAAATCGTAGAGCCTTCTTTTGCCATCACAAGAAATATTTCGCCTGGCGATCCGTCTTCAAACAAACCAACGGTTATGTAACCTTCATGGCCGGCAATATCAAATTTATGTGTAATCGACTGCCGTTCATCGGCCAATCTTCGACGAACAGGTTGGTTAGAGACAGACGATACGGCTTCGTTTACTACATCACGCGCGGTGTTCAGTGGCTGTGTCCGCTTACTACCGTCCCGATAAATTGACACGGCCTTTGTCCCAAGACGCCACGCATCAGCGTAAGCCTGCTTAATGTCATCTATTGTTGCTTCCGTGGGGACATTGATCGTTTTTGAAATAGCACCGGAAATGAACGGCTGAGTTGCACCGATCATCTTCACATGTCCCATATAGTGAATAGACCGAGATCCATTTGCTGCCTTAAACGCGCAGTCAAAAACAGCCAAATGCTCGTCCTCAATGTGTGGCGCTCCTTCAATGGTTTCCTGATCGTCAATATACTTAACGATATCGTTAACTTGATCCTTGCTGTATCCCAAGCGTGCCAGTGCCATTGGAACTGTATGGTTAACAATCTTCATCAAACCACCACCAACAAGCTTCTTATATTTGACCAACGCAATATCAGGCTCAACACCAGTAGTGTCACAATCCATCATGAACCCGATAGTCCCTGTCGGGGCAAGAACCGTTGCTTGAGCATTTCTGTATCCATAGTTTTCACCAAGCTCTACTACATCGTTCCACGCTTGATTTGCCGCCTCAAATAAATCCACCGGCACGTGCGCTTGGTTCACGTCTTTCATTGCTGCTTGATGCTTTCGCATCACGCGAAGAAACGGTTGCTCGTTCTTACGAAAACCCTCAAAAGGGCCACCGCAGTCCCTCGAAATTCTCGAGGATTGTGCGTATGCTTCGCCAGTCATTAATGCAGTAATTGCACCTGCATAATCTCTTCCTTCGTCACTGTCATATGGGACACCACGTGACATGAGCAGTGCTCCTAAATTCGCATATCCAAGTCCTAGTGGTCGATAATCGTGACTATTTCGACCGATCGCTGGTGTCGGATAACTTGCATTTCCAACAATAATCTCCTGAGCCGTAATTAAGGTTCGAACGGCCGCGCAAAATTTCTCAACATCGAATTCACCGCGGTCGCCATCTTTAACAAATTGCATTAGATTGATGGATGCAAGATTGCATGCTGAATCATCTAGGAACATATATTCAGAACACGGATTAGATGCATTAATACGATTCGTGTTCGGGCAGGTGTGCCAATCATTAATTGTCGTATCAAACTGCATACCAGGGTCGCCGCAAACGTGAGTACCCTCAGAAATCATCTGAAGCAATTCGTTTGCGTCGTAGGTATCCATAACGCGACCATCTGTGACCGCTCGAGTCTGCCACTCTCCGCCATCAAGCGCCGATCGCATAAAGTCATCGGTGACACGAACGCTATTGTTCGAGTTTTGAAAAAAAACAGATGCATACGCTGGACCCGTAAATGAACCGTCGTACCCAGCATCAATCAACGCCCATGCTTTCCGCTCTTCATCCACCTTGCAGTTAATAAAATCAACAATGTCAGGATGTTCCGCATTGAGAATCACCATCTTGGCAGCTCGGCGCGTCTTGCCGCCAGACTTAATGACACCCGCAAAGGCATCGTACCCCTTCATAAAAGAAACCGGGCCAGATGCGGTGCCACCACCAGCAAGGACTTCCCGTGACGACCTGATCGCAGACAAATTACTGCCAGTTCCAGACCCAAACTTAAACAACATACCTTCTGTCTTCGCCAATGTGAGAATCGATTCCATGGTGTCATCGACTGAATTAATAAAACAGGCTGAACACTGAGGTGCCGACTCAAAGCCACAGTTAAACCAAACAGGACTATTGAAAGCTGCTTTCTGATTCACAAGTAAATATTTCAGATCATCACTAAATGCACTGAGATCATCACTGCCAGCAAAATATTCCTGCTCTTCAGCCCACTTCGTAATCGTATCGACAACACGCCCGATCAACTGGCGCACACTCGACTCGCGCTCGGCACTACCCAGTTGTCCACGGAAGTACTTCGAGACCACGATATTCGTCGCTGTCTGAGACCACGACTTGGGTATCTCCACATCCCGCTGTTCAAACACGACCTCGCCACGCTCACTGCCAATTACGGCCGACCGAACCTCCCATTCACATTCATCAAATGGATCTGTATCCGCACGACTGAACACCCTCGGGAACTCTAATCCCGCTCCATGCGACATGTTTTGTGTTTGTTGCGACAACGAATGTGTATCTGAATCGTGGGCTTCGGCTCTTGCCATCTTCTCCTCCGAACGAGTGGCGATCAATATCCATACAGGAAAAATTAATCACCTAGCGACTAACCAGTACAACAACACAAAAAACGGCGTCGGTCATT
>CAYFJM010000099.1:0-6981 GCA_964343415.1 uncultured Vicinamibacteraceae bacterium
CGCTCTACCATTGAGCTACACTCACCATAAAAGGGGTTTCTGAGCTGATATCCTTGGCCTACCGCATTATTCACGATTCTATCACGCAGTTTTTTGTGTGTGGCACCACTACGATACGGATGTCACCTGAACCTCTTATAAGCAATTAATCGCTTGATGAGATGTCCTTGGGTGATTCAGTTCGGTTGGGGCAAGGTTGGAGCTGATGCGTATGGAGACTTCAGGTTTTGTTGCCCAGGCATACAACTTTCAGCGAACGACCGTGATGTGAGCGGGAACTCGATCGCCCTTCGTCACAGGTTGATCATGACGCGTCGAGTGTGCGTTACAACATGATGCGTAGCTGACTAACGTTAACGCCGTCTGAATGTTGAGCTGTCGCTGTCAACCTGTCATGCGTATACCTATACGCCATGACCAACGAGCTCGAGTTTGTCTTATATGAGGCTTTCTTTAGTCAGCGTTACGAATGTTATGTGGACGAGCTCTGTAGTGGGCGGCAAGCATGTCTCGTCCGAAGTCTCCGTCAAAGTCACGCCAGACGCTATGAATGTGATTTGCCTCGTTCTGAACATTGTCGTATTCGATGAGGAATGTTGGGCCTTGAATACGGTAGTAGTGAGGTTCGCCTTCGTATAAGCCACCCATCCAGCCGAATTTGATGTTGTTCAGTCCGGCGGCACGTACTTTTCCAAGACGCTCTTCGGCGATCTGCACTGGTTGTACAGCTGCATATTCTTCAATCAAGGTCCAGAGCATTTCTTGTTGTGAGCTATTTAAATCAGAGTACGCGACACCGATATCCTCCTGCATTGCAGCTTGTCGTTCCGCAGAGGTCAAAATATCCTGTGGAGCCTCATCAGAAAGCATTGCAGCTTCCAGGTTGTTACCGGAAAGAGTTCCAAGAAGGCTTCGCGCCAGATGTTCTTCGCGGCCGAGGACGCGTTCGCCTGCGCTATGGCCTTCGCGGACGTACCCTGGGTTCGCGCCAAAAAATTGTGGTGTAGTCGAACTCAGCTCACCATTGATCACCGTCCAGCTGTGAGAAATATGATGACCTTCGTAGCGCCATGCCCACGTTCCCGTTGTCGACGGTTCACCAAATATCATGAAAAAATAAAGTTCGGTATCCCTGATGTCCCGACCTTCTCGCTCGTAGAGAATCTGTTCGAGTTGTCGGATTCGCTCAGATTTGTCATAGCCTTCCGCGCTAAGGCTCGCTTGGACGAGTGCGAGTGCAGCTTCACGCTGCCCTGACGTCATTGTTTTCAGAGGAACGCCTTTCCGTTCGCGTGGAATGAAGTGCCAGTCAACTCTGTCTTCGCCGTTAAAAGAGAACATCGCGGCGTCACGCTGAGCTGGTGTCAATGTTTCCAAGAAAGACTGAGCAGCCTCAGTCATGGTCGCCGCTTGTTCGGCGTTGGTCCGAACAATAGACATTCCGACGGTGATTAGGGCCAAGATGACAAAAACGATTGGGACGAGGCGTCTGGATGCCGTCATGGTTTCTCCTCTAACGTTGAACAGTGATGAGGCGAGCCTACAACTGTCTGCTACAGGGGTCAATATTTATAGAAATAGGTTGAGTGATTTTGCTCGGCGGGTGGACTGAAGCGAGAATTGTTTGTGTGGAGCAAAATAATCAAGAGTACGTTTGGATTACAGTCAAAATGAAGTGATGGGAGAAAAATGAAACGGCATCCCGCTTTAGTTCCTCTCTCGAGAGAACATCATAATGGGTTAGTGATCGCCCAGCGGCTTATTCTTGGACGGTCAACGAATCCTCGAAGTCCGTGGCCATCAGCCGTGCGGGGGCAATCTGAGCGATTACTTCTGTTTTTTCAGAACGAATTACAGTCACATTTTAAGTTTGAAGAAGTTGAGCTATTTCCACGATTATTGAAGTGGTCAACAGTGGGTGGCGCGCCGTGGCAACCGCTTCTACAGACCCTTTGTGACGACCACCGGGTGATGCGCGCAATGATTGACAAACTCTCGACTGGGTGTGATGAGCGGGTGTCTGACCAGTTGCGATCATTTGGAGAGCAACTTCGGACGCACATCCAGGTTGAAGAGCGAGAATTATTTGAGCGGATGCAGAAAGAATGTTCGGACGATCAATTAGCCGAGGTCATGCAACTAGTGTCGGCCTACGCTGGCACTGCTGGGTCTTCTTGTTCTTTTTTGGATGATTGAGCGAACTGTAGCTATAAATCCCCTGGCGTGCGACGGTAAAATTCGAGGTATGTCCAATGCAAATGTTGTCACGAAGTTTACGTGGGATACGATGCCAAAAGAACCGGTAACGAATCGGATCGACCGCCGAATTGTTACTGGTGAGCAGGTCATGGTGGCGCATGTGTATTTGAAAGAGGGTGCGATTGTGCCAGAACATTCTCACCACAACGAGCAACTTACCTATATCTTGAAAGGTAAGCTTCGGTTTTGGGTGGGTGAGGAGTTTTCACAGGTTATTGATGTCGCCGCCGGGGAGGTATTGCATCTCCCAGCGAACGTACCGCATAAGGCGGAGGCACTTGAGGAAACATTGGATCTGGATATTTTCTGTCCGCCTCGCCAGGACTGGCTGGACCATACGGACGATTATTTTCGAGACCAATAATTGTTCGTATCGATGCGATAGTGTGGGTTGAAGGTTGTGGGCAATGGCCCCGGCCGTACGGTGTTGGCTACTATCCGGATTCAGACGCTAACGCAGAGAGCGTGTTTCCAGAGAGACGATAGACGGTCCACTCATTCATGGGTGATGCGCCTACCTTTTGGTAGATTCCGATAGCCAATTTATTCCAGTTAAGAACCGACCATTCAAAACGGCCGCACCCTCGAGTCACAGCGAGTTGGGCCAGATGGGCGAGTAATTGTCGTCCAATGCCGTGCCGTCGATACGTTGGACGGACAAACAGGTCTTCGAGATATAGGCCTGGTTTTCCAACGAACGTTGAGAAAGTGTGGAAGTACAGTGCGAAGCCAACAACTTCGTTGTCGTGCCATGCGAGAACTGCCTCCGCTTGGGGCGGCGAGGAAAACAAAGCGCGACTGAGGTCTGCTTCTGTGGCAATGACTTGATCGGACATGTGTTCATAGGCAGCCAATTCCCGTATCAGTGTCAGTAACTTGGCTACATCGTTTCGGTTGGCCGGTGCGATGCGAACGGATTTTTTAGGAGACGACATGGCGTGAGTTTAACGTGCCTCCTGGTGGTGGGGACGAGGAACTGAAGGGGCATAGAACCTGTTTGGTCCGCATCTCCCGATGGATATTTTCGACTGTGCGGAAATTAATTTTCGACGATTTCAAGGAGTTCGACTTCAAACACTAGTGCCGAATTTCCAGGAATTCCTGGTGGTCCTTGTGGCCCGTACGCAAGGTCGGGAGGGCAGACAAGCCGGCTTTTTCCACCAACGCCGATGTGTTGGAGTCCTTCCGTCCAACACGGGATTACTCCAGTCAATGGAAATGTCGCGGGTTCACCTCTGTCTACTGAACTGTCAAAGACGGTACCGTCACGAAGGGTTCCATGGTAGTGGACTTGTACGGTGTCTTCGGCTGATGGAGAGGGACCGCTGCCAGCGGTCATTTCTTGGATGACGATTCCTGACTCCGTACGTTCAGCGCCCTCAAGACTTGCTTGTTCTTCGATGAAGGCATTGGCGAGTGCCAATTCGCCTTCGGCTGCACTGGCCATTCGTTGTTGCATGAACCCTTGAATTTGCGGTCCATATTCGGCGAGCGGGACGAGGGCGTCTTGTCCGAGAACTGCGTCGGCTAGGCCACGCTGCACGAAGCCAAGTTCTTCTTCTGACAAATCTGCGCCCAAAACATTTTGGGCGAGGGCTTGCCCGAGCGCATTGAGTATCCGTTGGTCTTCGGTTTCTGGTGTCGTACCGGATGCCCCAGTGTTTATGTTGGACGCAGGGTCTGAGGCGCAGGAGAACAACAGAACGGACAGGGGCAAGACAAATAAGTAACGAGCACGAGCAAGCACGGTGAGGCCTTTCGACAAGCAGAGCATGGTTTCTACGAGAAGTAGATTAGGTAATTAATTCCAGTTTATGTCATTTGGGGTGCCGCAGGGCCGAAAATAGTGCTTTCTCTACTACTCGGAATCATCCGAATGGAGTGATGAGCGTGTATCTTTAGCATTATGAAACGACAACAGATGTCTAACTTTCTTGCCGTGATAATGCCACTGTTGGTTGTTGCCGTTGGGTGTCAACCAGCATCAGAGCTAGAACAGCAGGCAGATGCGGACCAGATGCCGATGAATGAGCGTCTCGTACCGCAATTTGAAGTTGACCCATCGTGGCCGATGTTACCCAACGATTGGGTGCTTGGTTCGGTTGCGTCGGTTGATGTCGATTCACGTGACCATGTCTGGATTTATCACCGGCCTCGTTCCGTTGATGAAGAGCAACGCGGAAACGCTGCGCCAGCTGTGCTCGAATTTGATTCAGAAGGCAATTTTGTCCAGGGGTGGGGTGGTCCAGGCGATGGATACGAGTGGCCGGCGAATGAACACGGAATTGAAGTTGATAATCACGACCACGTCTGGCTTGGTGGTAACGGTGGTGGTGAATCCTCGGATGACATGCTGTTGAAATTCACTCGGGATGGTCAACTCGTCATGCAAATTGGTGGGCGGAATACGAGTGGAGGTAATACGGACACCGAGAATCTAAACCGACCGTCTGAGGCGGCGGTATATAGCGATACCAATGAAGTGTTTGTCGCGGACGGGTATGGGAACCGGCGAGTAATTGTGTTCGATGCGGATACGGGCGCATACAAGAGGATGTGGGGCGCCTTCCAAAATGAACCGGTCGATGCATCTGCTGAGCAACCCCCGGTAGATGCGGAGTTAGGACCTTTGCAGTTTGGCACTGTCCACGGAATCGAAGTGTCGGATGATGGACGTGTATATGTGTCGGACAGAGACCTCAATCGCATTCAGGTTTTTTCGATTGATGGAACGTATCAGACCCAAGCGTTTGTGAACCGTAATGCGAATGCGAACTCAGTGGCGGGCCTTACGTTTTCGCCGGATCCGATGCAGCAGTTCGTTTTTGTGGCGGATTTAGGTAACAACCGTATTCATATTCTTGATCGTCAGACACTCGAAGTACTTGATTCGTTTGGAGAGCAAGGATTGGAGCCTGGTCAATTTGGTGGCGTGCACCATCTTGCGATTGATAGTCAGGGGAATTTGTATACGGCGGAGGCGCAAGAGGGGCGCCGGGCTCAGAAATTAGTGCTTACAGGAATGGTGACAGTTCAATGATTCATACTTACTTGATGCGTGTGCTAGCAATAAGCAGTTTCGTCGTTTTCTTGAGCGTGTTTCAATTGAGTGTTGTCGTTCGTGGTCAATCCGGGCGACTTGAGGATCCGATTCGAGAGACTATCCAGAAAGGTAATCTGGTTGTTGGCGTTGATGAATTTGTTCGAGTTCCACGAACCGTGGACTCAAGTGATGGTGGCCAGACCAATCCAGCGTATGCACGTATTCAGTATCTTGTTCCGATCGGCGATGGGACGGGGAGACTGGCGATTAACGATTTACGCGGCCCGCTGTACCTGACAGATGAGAGTGGTGCGACCCCAACAGTGTTCCTTGATTTACGGCAGCAAGGCATCGGGTTCGATGATTCGATGTTTCCTAATGAGACTGGCCTTGCCAGTGTGGCATTTCATCCGCAGTTCGGTTTGGAAGGTACACCTGGGTATGGCAAGTTTTACACTGCCTACAGTGCCAGTTCAGACACAGGAGTCGCGGATTATTTGGAGGATGATGCAGAAAGTCACGAAAGTGTAATTCGAGAATGGACGGCGAGTGACCCGACCGCGAATGTTTTTCGCGGTACTTCACGGGAAGTTTTTCGGATTGGCCAGTTCGCACCAAATCACAACATTGGAACCATTGCATTCAATCCTCATGTAGGACCAGAGTCACCAGAGTATGGATTTCTCTATGCCTGTCTTGGCGACGGAGGAGCAGCGCACGACCCACGTGATTACGGTCAATCGCTCGAAGTTCCGCAGGCTGCAATTATTCGAATTGATCCGCTGGGCGGAGACAGGACGAAAGGGTACGGTATTCCGCCCGACAATCCGTTTGTTGGTGATGCTGATGTTGCGCCTGAAATTTGGGCTTACGGATTGCGACATCCTCAGCATTTTTCATGGGACGCGGATGGCCGAATGTTCATTGGTGATATCGGACAGAACCAGATTGAGGAAGTTAATCTCGGTCGTGCTGGCGCGAACTATGGCTGGCGTGTTCGTGAAGGAACGTTTGCCACTGGGTATGCTGTAGGTCGCGGCCCAGGTCCCGCGTTTCCCTTACCAACAACAGATGACCAGGAGTTTGTCTATCCGATTGCGCAGTACGACCACGATGAAGGCAATGCCGTCGGCGGAGGCTTTGTCTATCAAGGGCAGGCGATCCCTGAACTTCGTGGCAAGTACGTGTTCGCTGACTTTCCGCGTGGTCGATTGTTCAGTATTGAGACAGATGCGATTGATGATGAGCAACCTAAAGAAATCACAGAGATTAGATTGGTGATTGATGAGCGTGAGCAGGATTTGGTCGAAGTTGCTGGGTTTGCTAATACCTATGGACCGGGCGATCGCGTTGATCTGCGTCTCGGGACTGATTCAACGGGTGAGTTGTACCTATTAACTAAAGGTGATGGTTGGATCCGAAAGTTGGTGCCGTTTCAACGCTAGCGGAGTTGCTGCCATAGTTTTTCTGATGACGGTTGTTAGTGGTGCGGCGACCCTCATTGGTGTCGTTTGCGACGGTAGTTGCTAGGGCTTAGGGTGTGCTAGCAACCACTCCACAACGAGTCGCGTAAAATGCTGAGAAAGTTCAGGGATATGTGCGCCGCCATTGATCGTCCAGAGTTCCGCTGACCCACCCGGTTTGCATCCGGTGGTAAAGCGAGTCACTGTGGACTCCAG
>CAYFJM010000100.1:0-6894 GCA_964343415.1 uncultured Vicinamibacteraceae bacterium
CTTGGACCGTGTCAGTACCCATGCACAGAAATGACCAGCCAATCTATGAGTACGCCTGTCACGAGGGCAATTACGGTATGACAAACCTACTAGTTAATGCTCGCGTCCGGGATGACACAAAGCAATAAACTGATTCACAATGAACGCATTCCTCGTAGCTGGAGAGTAAAATTACGCTCACCTTGCTAATGTAAAAACTTATCGTGAATTCACCAGCAAAAAGTCAGGAGCCTTTCATGTTACCCATCCTCGCGAAACGACTCACTACTCTCAGTCTCGTATCAGGTCTTATCGTGATCGGCGCCTCAACAACAGCAACGGCGCAACTAGCACGGGTCGCGGACAATTCATGGACCGTCTCTCGGACTGCCGACGGCCAACCCGACCTGCAGGGCATCTGGGGCAACAAAACCCTAACCCCGATGGAACGTCGCGACAGTGACGAGGGAAAAAACTTTCTCTCAGACGAAGAAATCGCACGCATTAACCAACAGCGTGTTGTGGATGAACAAGCCCGTAACGACGCACCTGCACAGCGTTATCAAGCGGGTGGCAATGTCGGAGGCTATGCCAGTTACTGGCTCGACTCCGGTGACACCGTGCTCTCGACTGGCCAGACATCCTTGATTGTTAAACCGGAGTCAGGGCGAGCTCCAATCAAACAGTGGGCACTCGACACCAAGGCCTATAACTTGGCTAAAAACGGTGACCATTATCAACACATGAGCGTCTGGGACCGCTGTCTTTCTCGTGGCATTCCTGGCTCCATGTTACCGGCGGGTTACAACAACGCGTACCGCATCGTACAAACACCGAACCACGTGGTCATACAACACGAAATGATCCATGACGTCAGAATTATTCCCGTTTCCGACCAACCCTACATCTCATCGAACATTCGGCAATGGATGGGTGATGCGCGGGCACATTGGGATGGCGATACGCTCGTAGTCGAAACGAAAAACTTCCACAACCGTGGTTGGATTGCGTCCAGCTCAGCAGGTGCTCGACTTAAAGGTATTCCAACGAGTCGTGAATTGCATGTCGTCGAACGGTACGAGCGTGTCTCAGAAGACACGCTTATGTGGACTGTCAATATTACCGACCCAAATGTCTACACAGAGCCGTGGACGATCTCGATGCCGCTCACGGCAGAGCCGAATTATGAAATTTACGAATACGCCTGCCATGAAGGTAACTATGCTGTACCAAACGCCCTTAGTGGACAGCGCGTTATAGACGCACGTAACCAATCGGCAAAATAAAAATACTACTCGGGCTGTGTTGAGCGAGTCGATTCATCTAACTCGGTCAAGCGATATAGTTTTGACTGCGTCCTGATAAACAGACTTCCGCGAGCGACTGCTGGGGTTGCTAGCGACATCTCATTAAGCGAATTCGTACGTAGAATCTCAAACGTACCTCCGGCCCGAATGACATACGTGTCGCCATCCTCGCTTAGAACAAACACATTCCCGTTATACGCCCAGGGAGATGATGTAAATCCATGTCCAGGCGCAATCCGTTGTCTCCCATAAATCTCTTCACCTGTTCTCGCGTCGTGGCACAGTAAGAAACCACGATCTAGCAACGTATAGTAGTAGTCCTCATAAACTAGGGCGGATGTGCTGTATGTTCCTAACAGTGGCTGATACCACGCAATAAAGTCATTGCTAGTTTCATCTTCGCTAAGTGAGATATCACCAGATGCCCCAGGCCTGACAGCATAAACCGGACGCGGATACCCACCAGGGTACCCAGAACTCAAGTACAACAATCCATGCGCCGCAAACGGAGTCGGTACGACATTAACGGTCATGCCACCCAATTCCCACAACAAACTTCCGTTCACATCGTAAGACCGTATTTTTCGTCGACCAGTTGTTACGATCTCCGTCCTGATGTTGTTCACCCAGACAAACGGCGTCGACCAGTTTTCTGTTTCATCGCGCTCGACGCGCCAGATTTCGTCACCGGTATCCGCATCAAACGCTGCCAAAAACGAACCTGTCGTATTGTCATTTACGATATACAGCTGACCGTCATGCAATACGGGTGAGGCTGCCGTTCCAAATTCTTGTCCTCCGTTGAATGATCCAACATCGGTCCGCCAGACAGTTTCTCCTGACATATTCAACGCCGCGACAAGACCGATACTGCCAAAATATACGTAGACCCTGCGACCATCGGTCACAGGTGTTTCGGACGCAAAACTGTTTTTGACGTGTTTGAGTTCTGTTGGAACCAGGGCTTCAAGCTCTCGCGCCCATCGAACAACGCCGGATTCGAAATCAATGTCGTAGACCATCCATTGGTGCGTCGCATCAGAACGTGTTTTACCAAAAGACTCTCCCGGGTCATACAACCCAGGTACAGGTTCTCGTTCATCACCGCTACTAATTGCTGCGGTCACAAAGACGTGTTCGCCTGCCACCACAGGGGAACTCCAACCCAAGCCAGGAAGATCAACCGACCACACAACATTTTCGGTCGTGCTCCACTGGTCAGGTAAACGGGGATCGTCGGCAACGGCCCCAGCAGTTAATCCACGAAATTGCGGCCATTCGGCAGGAGAGTTCCGCTGTGCGGCCGCTTCACTGACAAACCACCCAGCCCCGCCAAGGGCGATCAACGTCACTCGAATCAGTCGTACGAACACTAGAACACCACTGCAGATCAAAAATCAGCCCCCACAACCCAGAAAACTGTTATCTTAAACAGAATTGCACGTGAGTGGCAGCGCTTATGGATTTTGATCGCACTAAGTTCGCCGTTTTGCTATTTATCCTCGCTGTATCTGGCGCAGTCGTAACATCAGCCGCTGCGCAGTCTGCCCGATTGGCATCAGGTAAACCGGATCTCCAGGGCATCTGGGATTTTCGGACGATGACACCACTCCAACGTCCGAGTGAATTCGCTAATCGCGCGACACTGACCGCTGAAGAAGCCGCAGCCTACGAAACGAGGACGAATTCAGACCGCGACAACTACGATGTCAACCGAAACCCAAGCGTTCATGCGAAATTTTGGCTAGATAATGGGAGGAGCCTGCAGCCGGACCTACGCACCTCACTCATTGTCGAACCCACTGATGGTCGTATCCCTGCACTAACCACGTCTGGCCAGCAACGAGCAGAGGCCCGAGCAGCGTTACGCCGAATTTCTCCGCGTAGTCATCTTGACCGTAGTATTACTGAACGGTGCATGGTTGGATTCAATGCTGGCCCACCAATGAACCCTGGTGCATATAACAATAATGTTCTTATCCTCCAGGTTCCCGGCTATGTCGTCCTGCACAACGAGATGGTGCATGAAGTCCGCGTTGTTCCCATGGACGGACGGCAGCATGTCCCAAACACGATCAAACAAATCCGTGGGGACTCCCGGGGACACTGGGATGGCGACACATTGGTTATTGAGACAACGAATTTTAGACCTGACACCTCGTTTGCAGGATCAGGTGAACACATGCATCTGACTGAACGGTTTTCACGGACATCAGAACATCAACTGCTGTACGAATACACCATCGTTGACCCAGATTCCTTCGTTCAGCCCTGGACGGTGGCCGTGGAAATGCAGAAATCAGACCAGCCAATGTTTGAGTTCGCGTGTCACGAAGGTAATTATGGGTTGGAAAATATTCTTAATAACGCACGGGCCGCTGACGAGTCCCAGCCTTAAAAGCATTCACCATCGATAGCCGAGGAGACATCATGAGCAAACAGACTCTCATCGCCGTAACGACATTTCTTACTGTGCTACTGTTTATTTTGAGTCCAGTCACTGCACAAGAAAGCTCATGGACCGCTCCACGTACAGCCTTCGGGCAACCTGATCTGCAAGGTACGTGGGCAAATAACAACGCGACTCCATTGCAACGACCTGAAATACTTGGCGACCGCGCGCACCTTACCGATGAGGAGTTGTCCGCCATTCAGTCAAAAGCCGCTGAGCTTTTTTCACTAGACGCCGATGACGCGGCATTCGGTGATTCCGTCTTCACGGCAGCCTTGGCCGAGGTACAGAACTTCACATCCAGTGACCGAGCCACTGGTAATTACAATCAGTTTTGGATGGTTGAGAGAGATTGGGATAACCGCACATCTCTCATCACCAGTCCAAAAAATGGACGAATGCCAGATCGCACGCAAGCAGCCAAAATGCGCGCAGCCGCAGCCAGTGAAAAACGTCAACGGCATGCCGTATGGACTGACGATAGAAGTCTTGGAGAACGCTGCCTGAGTTTTGGAGCGCCGCGATTGGGAGCTGGCTATAACAACTATTACCAAGTGTTGCAGACACCAAATTACGTGGTTATTCAAGTCGAAATGGGTCACGATTCACGCATCATCCCCCTTGACGGCCGTCCACATGTAGACGACAACATACGGCAGTGGCTTGGTAATTCTCGCGGCTATTGGGATGGGGATACGCTCGTCGTCGAAACAAAAAACTACTCGCCATACGCGAATGTCATGGGAGCGGCCGAAAATCTTCATGTCACAGAACGCTTCACTCGCACGAGTGAAGACATACTGCAGTATGAGGTAACACTAAAGGACCCGACCACCTGGAACGAACCGTGGACCGCGATGATTCCGCTCAGAAGTAGTCCCGATGCGCTTTTCGAATACGCCTGTCACGAAGGCAATATCGGAATGGAAGGCATTCTCGCCGGTGCACGCCACCAGGAAGCCGAAGAAGCCGGCAATCAATAACCTCAAGGCGTCCCACTATGACTCAATTAGAGCCCTCTCGGTGCAAGCAACTTGTGCGACCAATTATCGTAATTGGCTTGTTGTGCTTACTCGATACGCCTTTCTTGCTGGCTCAAACAAACAACCCTGAAACTTCAACCGTCCCTCAGACCAGTTGGGGTGCGCCTGACCTGCAGGGTGTGTGGACCAATGCCACACTAACACCACTCGAACGTGCCAGTAGCATGGAGGGTCGCGACGTTCTGACGGCCGAGGAGGTCGCCAACCTTGAGCAAGCAGCCGACGATCGTAATGAACGCCTACTGAATGAGGCAGCGCAACGGACTGATGTCGGCGGAAATATAGGAGCCTATAACAATTTTTGGATGGACCAAGGAACACGTGCAGTAGCCGGTCGTCGCACCGCACTCATTGTCGATCCGCCAAACGGTCAAATCCCGTGGACACAAACAGGCCGGGCTCGGTTCGAGAGTGACTCAGCCAGATATGGCGTTGGACCATATAACTCGTGGGTCGATGCCGATACCGGGGAACGCTGTTTAACTGATGGGCTGCCTTTGCTACCTCTTCAGGGTTACAACATGAACTATCACATCCTGCAATCGGATGGATGGGTAGCAATCCTCAACGAAATGTTTCACGAATACCGGATGATTCCAACAGATGGTCGAACCCACGTGCCAAGTCACGTGGGCCAATGGCTCGGCGATGCAAGAGGGAGCTGGGAAGGCAATACGCTTGTCGTCGAAACAAAGAGCTTCGCCGATAAAACCTTAGATCTCTGGCGCTGGACGTGGCGCGGCGCACGACCTGCGCTACACCTAGTCGAACGATTCACACGGATTGACACTGAAACGCTGAACTACGAGTTCACGATGACAGATGCTGACATGTTCACACAGCCGTGGTCGGCTCAAGTGCCCATGACAACCAATCAAGAATCGAGAGGCGTTACTGCTGGTCCGATGTACGAGTACGCTTGCCACGAGGGGAACTATGGACTCCTCAACATGCTTCGAGGCGCTCGATCAGAGGATATTGCGCCATAATTCGTCTTTTCAGGTACTCCTTTTCGTGATTTCCTGATGTTCTCGTGACTAATGCCGTCGTGTGCTGTATAAGTCTCCATCATGGAGAGTACAGTCACGCCTCGTTCACGAACACGCGTTTCCCGGCGCAGGTTTCTCAGTACAACGCTGCTTTCAACGGCACTCGCACCAGCATTCGTCCGTGCGCAGCAGAACCAGCTACCTCCGTACCAACCGCGCGACTGGTCCGGTAACACACCTCTTCACTATCCTGACCCAGACATCCACGCACTCGACCCACAATTTCGACGATACATCCTCTTCAATACTCCCATACGTCGCCATTACACCGGCACACTCTGGGCAGAAGGACCGGCATGGAATGGCAGCGGTCGCTTTCTCGTGTGGAGTGATATCCCAAACAATCGACAACTACGCTGGATCGAAGAAGACGGACATGTTACTGAATTCAGAAATCCGTCTGGACACAGCAATGGGAACACCTTTGACTATGAAGGCCGACAGCTGTCTTGTGAACATGGCGGTCGCCGCGTCGTCCGGTATGAACATTCCGGAGAAGTAACAGTGATCGCAGATAGCTATGACGGCAATCGGTTGAACTCTCCGAATGACGTCATCGTACATCCCGACCGCAGTATCTGGTTTACCGATCCACCGTACGGGATTCGCGGGAATTACGAAGGCTTCCGCGCTGACTCAGAGGTTCCGACTAGCGTCTACCGCGTCGATGGAAACACGGGGAACATTACAAGATTAACTGACGACATTGACGGACCGAACGGGCTCTGTTTTTCCCCGGACTATGAGAGACTGTACGTTGCTGACACCGGAACTGGTCGAGAAATCAAACGATGGGACATTAATGGGGTCTCTTTACAGAACGGTCGTACACACGCGACCTTGACCGATCCCGGTGATAACGGTGCACCGTCGGCCGCCGATGGCATGCGATGCGACGTCGATGGAAACATCTGGACAGGCGCCGTGCCTGGTGTTCAAGTTATCGCCCCGGACGGCAATCTCATTGGGATTATTCGACTGCCAGAGCGATGTGCAAATGTCTGTTTCGGAGGCACCCGTCGCAATCGACTTTTTATGACTGCTAGTCAGTCACTCTACTCTGT
>CAYFJM010000101.1:0-6890 GCA_964343415.1 uncultured Vicinamibacteraceae bacterium
GACATCGGCATAGCCACCTTCGGCAATGGTTTCAACCGTCCAGCCAGTCGGAGCAGATGCGCCATCAGACCAACTCAGAATAATGCCCAAAGACCCGAGCCTAACCGTAGCAGGACGACCTGTTCGACACTCCGTATCAGGCAATACAGTTCCACCATCAACACGTCGCTGACCTCGAAGCACGCGATAGCGAACAAGGCCACCCGCACCGGCGGAATCATACCTCTCGATAAAGTCATCGACCGTTAAGACTGGCTCCCCACCCCACTCCAGCAGGACATCGCCTGACCGCACGGATGGCTCCGGGATAAACGCCTCCTCAATTACGTCAGCAACCAACAGACCGCTGTCAACCTCAAGAAATTCAAGCACCTCATCATCAATCGATGAGACGGTAATGGCACGACACGGAACACTCTCCGCCATCAAATCAATTATCCGTCGTAAACTCGCCAGCGTTAATGAACGCGGACCATGAGGCGAACTATACATAACACCCACTAGCGCACCATCGAGATCCACAACCGCCGACACTCCACGAGCAGATGGAAGTAAAGACGTGTGCAGATCGTTCTCTTTCGGACCAAGCTCAGACCCGAACTGCGAGGACACTAGATATCCTGGAGAGATAACAGAACGGCCATCGTTTTCTAAAAACACCGCCCCGACGTAAGATCCTGACGGCATTTGTGACACATTCGCAACCGTAAACGGCTCATACTTCGTCTCTATTTCAACCACTGCGAGACCAATTTCCCTATCAACAGCCCGTACGAACGGGTACGGCACTCGTTCCTCAGAAACCAACGTTTCAGCTGAGGACCCTGCTTCTTGCGCTAATACCGTTCGTGCTTTTTCAGCCTCCAGCATCTCAGCGCCCTCTGTGGTTGTCACCGCCAAGCCAGCCTCAACAACCACTCCACTTACCTGCGTACGTCCAATACCCACCAGGCTAGGTCCAGCGACCTCTGCGAGTTGTGCCCAATAATCTGAAAAGTAAGTCAGTGGGGTTTTCTCGAGAACCCCGCGGAGACTCGGACGTGGAGGAAGAGGGGGCGGCTGCGGGGCTAATCCCGTAACGCTTGCGGAAGCCGCATCACGTGCTTCTTGGTCAACACGATCAATAGCGCCATCTACTAAGACAATGAAAACGACCAGGAGCACGACAATCGGAAACAGTAATTGCCGGTTGTACAAACGACGTATGCCAGGTAAAGCTAAGAGGAAACGAACCACGACCGCACTCGATCACGAGCTTAACACGCCTGAGCTACTTCGACTATCTAAGAATTCCTTACAAGAACAAATCTGCAAGTTATCACTGCATCAACATCAACACTAAGAGAGGCACCACAACAACGCCCACTCCATCCATCAAGAGTCCATATTTCACCATATGAATAATCGGTACCCTTCCTGATGCGTAGACGATCGCATTCGGAGGTGTTGACACCGGTAGAACAACTGCTATGGATGCCGCTAGCCCAGCGGAAATGGCCGGAATCATCGGATTAACCCCCATTGCCAAAGCAATTGAAATAACGATTGGAATAGCAATATTCGTCGCCGCCGTATTAGACATTGCCTCAGATAACACCACGGTAAACAGCGCCGCAGCAAACGTCAGCGTAACCACCTCATTGGTTGGAACAAGGCTCGTAATACCTTCTCCAACCGCCCTCGCAAGACCACTCGACCCGGCCATGGTCCCAAGTGACAACCCTCCACCAAAAAGTAGAATCGTCCCCCAATCAATCTGCGAGGCCTGTTTCCAAGTGAGTGTCGTCCGCTGGGTCTTACTTATCGGCAACGCAAACAGTAACACCGCCCCAGTAAGAGCCGCGACCGACTCAGGAATGCTAGAAAGTACTGCCTGTGTAACCGCATGCTCTCTGCCTAACAACAAGGGTAATAACCCTGGCCCTACCCAAAGAAGTACCGTCACTCCACACGCAATCAGGGCATTCACCTCGCCACGTTTCCACGGACCGAGCGCCACTTTGCGTTCAGTGATTATTAAATCCGCGCCAGGAATTTGCTTCACACCTGTCTGACCGACCCAATTCAAATAGAAAAATACAATCACCATCAGTACGACCGTAATTGGCGCAGCAATGACCATCCACTCAACAAAAGAAATGCGAACATCGAGCTGCTCACTAAGCATGCCAATCGCAATTAAATTCGGTGGTGTTCCAACTGGAGTCGCCATACCGCCACGCGAACAGCCATAAGCTGTCATCAGCATTAACGCCGTGCCGTAATTTTTCGGCAGTTTGCCCTCGGTCTCCATGAAGGCAATCAGTGACAAGCCGAGCGGCACCAACATCGCGGCCGTCGCAGTGTTGCTCATCCATGCTGAAAGAAATGCTGCGAGTGCACCGTAAGCGATCAATATCCGCGTGGGACGAGCACCTACGAACTTCCATGACAGCACACCATATGCAATCCGTTCGTTCACACGATGCACAAACAATGCCTGCGCCAAAATAAAACTACCGATAAAAAGAAAAATTAATGGATTCGCAAATGGCGCCAAGGCTTCTCGAACAGGGGCCACCTGCAACATGATCGCGAGAGCCGGTCCCAATAACGCGGTAACGGGTAATGGCAGTGCTTCCGTCGTCCAAAAAATAATCACTAGCGCCCACACCGCCGCCAGTCGGTGCCCCTCAGGGCTCAGCTGGTCAAATGGCGTTGCTAACAGAAGCAAAAATACCGCGGGGCCCAACACCAGGCCAACTCGCCGCCTGATGGCGTCAAATCCTGATTCTTCCTTTGCAACGTCTTTTGGCGGGCTTACTTGTTCGCTCTTATTTTCATCCATAGTCGATAGTTACAACCGTTACCACACCTGCATCGATTCACCGAAACACAACTTACGGTGAGCACAGCGAAAAATCTCTACAGATCCCAATTCGCAATCTTGACCCACAGTGCCTCCGCATATTACTTGAATCAACCATGGGACCGAATGCCCGTATGCAAAAATCAACCAATTAACCCCTATTCGCCGCTCATTACGCCGTATTGATTCTCCCCGTGGTATTCTGGACTACGCCCTCTTGAAGCAAAACCGGGTGATTGCCCAAGCCAGATTTTCGCTTGGGAAGAAAGGCACACCATGCAGGTTGGGATGCTAGCGTTTCTCGGGCCCCTTGGTCTACCGGAACTTGTGATCATCATGGTCATTCTGATCCTCATTTTTGGCGCGAACCGTCTGTCCGGTATCGGAAAAGGGATGGGACAAGCCATTAGAGGCTTTAAAGATGAGATGAAGACTGACGACAAATCCCAAAACGTCGAATCACGAGGGTCCGAATAACGACCTCCGAGCAACAACACAAACCTTGAGACAAAAAAAACGGCGGATGACCTTTCGGTCATTCGCCGCTTTCTATAAACAACCCGTTGTCTAAACCTAACGGCTACTTCTTGGCTACACCCAGCTCATCAAGATGGACAACTAGGTCAAGGCCTGCTCTAGCCGCTTGAACTTCCTTGTCAATCTTCAAAATCTTACCGTCTGGACCAATAATAAATGTCCAGCGAAATGGGACTGGCCGCTCGTCATTGATGACGCCATACGCCGACGCAACGCTCTTGCCTGGGTCACTGAGGAGTGGAAAATCGGCATTGAGCGATTCGGCGAACTCTTTATTGGTTTGAGGATCATCAATACTAATCATGAAGTACTGCATATCAAATGTATTTAACTGGTCGCTGGAATCACGCAGCGACTTGCACTCGGCCGTTCAACCACCAGTAAATGCCTTTGGAAACCACGCCAGTACCACCGCCGTGCCCTTATATTGAGCAAGACTATGCGTGTTTCCATCGGTGCCTGGTAATTCAAAAGCCGGCGCATCGTCGCCCACTTCCAGCTCTTGCGCCGATGCCGTAACCGCACCGAGCGCAAATACGACTACGACAAACAGGATGAAGAGTTCTTTCATGGCCTCCAACTCCTCCTAACTGGTCGCAAGCCCCTCCATAGGACTTACAGGGTTACCGATGTTTCCAACAGCTTACCTGAGAACGCGCTTCCCGGCTAGCCAGCCGGAGCGTAGCCTATTGATGCATTTAGCCCATATGGCTTGACCGTAGCTGTCGATGCAGGAGTAAAGTCCGACAATTTCCACCATGAAGATTGACGCACAGCGCTCTGACTCCATATGCTGGACCGCTGGTGGATTGGCAAAATACTGCGGCCGGCTTAGGTCTTTCGATAGCTATCGCCTTACTCGTTGCTCAGCTTTCGGCAAGGTTGGTGCGGTATACGCTCGCCGCAGCTACCGGAAGCCAGAGCAAAGACTCCTTTACGGATCCCATTACTCGGCGACCTATTCGCGTTGTCAGAGCGGCGGTTTTCATCGTCATATTTGGACTTGCGACTCGCCCAGTACTTAACCTTTTTGATGTCGACCTGTCATTCGGGATCTCGCTCGAACAACTAACGACGTGGCTGTTCACACAGGGACTACGTGTCGTCCTAATCGGACTTCTCGCCTATTTCACAGTGCGTATCGCAGGACTCGGTATCAATCACTTCGAAGAGATCGTCAGATTACGGGCAGGCGACAATGCCGACAAAATCGAACTTGTCGAACGGGTACACACCATCAGCGGACTCGTAACAAACGCCGTAAATATACTCGTCTGGAGCGCTGCCTCACTGATGATGCTTCAAGAACTGGGTGTGAATATTGCACCTCTACTCACTGGTGCTGGCATTGCTGGACTGGCGGTTGGCTTCGGCGCACAAAATTTAGTACGAGATGTCATTTCAGGATTCTTTTTTATTCTTGAAGATCAAGTGCACGTTGGCGATGTTGTTGAAGTCAACGGCACCTCAGGACTCGTAGAGGCGGTCAAACTACGAACCCTGGTCCTTAGAGATCTTTCGGGCACTGTGCATGTTGTACCAAATGGTGAAATTACGACGCTTTCAAACAAAACAAAGGAATTTTCTTATGCCGTGCTCGACATTGGTGTGGCCTACAAAGAAGACACCGACCATGTCTCTGCGGTACTTCACGACGTAGGCGCAGACCTTGAATCCGATCCAGGATTTAGTGATAGCATTTTGGCTTCACTAGAAATACTGGGAGTTAGTGAATTCGGTGACTCGGCTGTCGTCATTAAGATTCGAATCAAAACTCGTCCCCTCAAGCAGTGGATGATCGGCAGGGAGCTACGACGCCGAATCAAGAAAGCTTTCGATGCAGAAAGTATTGAGATCCCATTTCCACATATGTCACTCTATTTCGGTGAGGCGAGTAAGCCTTTCCTCGCACGACAAGCAGAGATCGATTCTGTGCCAACCACTGAAGACACGAAACAAAAAGTTGAGCAATCTCGTAAAAGTGGACAACGAGTTCGAACCGCCGATTCAGAAGCCGAATCAGACGGTGGCTATGAATAACCTTCAGTGAATTAAACGCGTGCTCGGAAACTGCGCGTACCATCCAAACCAGAAGGCCCGTTGAGAAGGGACTCGACCGAGGCGTTCATCACTCTCTTTGACACGAATAAGTGCATTTTCTCGTACCATCCAGGGACTCTCGCTACTATCAATTAGATGGCCCTCACTATCGATGCGCTCAAAGCTGAAATTGCCGGCTTCATAAACGCGATTCGCACCACCAGCACTTGTCAGAACGACAAGTTGACGACCTTCGTGGTTAACCATATAGACCGGACTTTCGGAAAGAAACTTTACCGAAATCGCTAACGGAGATCTCTGCGCCTCATCTCCATCCGAAACTACTCCAACAATTTCAGCCTTCAAAGGGAGCCGACCATCGCGTTCCGGCACATCAAACATCAGGTCATTACTTTGGAAGTATTCACGATAGGCAACGCCTTCGCCATAATCGCGATCGTAACCAGTTTCAAGAGAAAGAACTGTCGTCTCTGGATGCAACCGCCGCCACTCTCCCCAAGTTGTTGTCACCACAGAACGACGAGTTAAGCGCTTCCGCGTTCCGACAAGAGGCCCCACAACAGGTATGCCCTCAAAGGTATTCCATAGACTTTTCGTTTGATGATCAAACATCAACTTGTTGGAGCGGTACAACAATCCACTGGTACCAAACCGAATGTATTCGCGATCCACAATGCTCTCGTATGGAATTACTGTCTCACATAGTGTGCAGTAAACAACCGTCACCTCAACCCCTCCCACGCGGTCAAGGGCCATCTCATGCCATGCAAGAATCCGCTTCGGATAAGCGCGGGCTACACCGTTAATGCTGAGCCCAAAAACCAGATGATCATCGTCAAGGTACTCAGCTGACTCCGCTGTCATGGTAGGAGGGTATTCGAGTGGAGGTATGCCATTGACCACAACACCGCCCCAGTCTATTTCGTCTAACCGAATGGTTGCTCTACTACCGTCTTGAAAAAAATCTCCAAATCTCGAATCGATCTCTGAATACCACGTACGCTTAAAGAAAAAATAGTCAGGATGGGGATCATAATTCTGTTTCCATATCCATTGGTGTAGATACTCGATATCATCCTGGAAACGCACACCACTTCGTTCCTCAAGAAATTTCATTAATCGGCGCCAAACCTTTGTTGATGGATGCTCTTGTGGCGTAATTTCCAGGTTAATGCCGAGACTCGGTTCCGTAGCGGATCTTCGCGAGTCAAGCCACCCATCAGTCACATTTTGTGGCGGCACCAAAAACCGAAGCATGTCCCATATGACACCAGCGTAGCCATCTCTCCATAAAGGAGCTATCTGACTCAGCGCTTCATCGGCGACTGCATCGTCAGGAGACAAAGCTGAAAAAAATAAGCGTATATCGGGATAATCTTGATCGCTCTTCGTGGTTAGCTGCAAGGCAAACAGCACAGTTGAAAGGCTCGCGAACAATACGATC
>CAYFJM010000102.1:0-6889 GCA_964343415.1 uncultured Vicinamibacteraceae bacterium
GTTCAGATTTTCACGCCGGCCGGCGTACGTGAGTTTGTCAAGCGTTGTCACCAGCCAATCTGTATGCGTGCCAATTGCATAGCGCACGAAATTGCTTCCGATAAAACCCGCGCCTCCCGTGACGAGGACGTTAACCATCCTTCCTGGTCCAATCGTACGGAAGGGTGCCATGTGGCTCGATCCGGAATTCGTCGGGATCGTCGTAACGATAGGGTTCAGTTGGTACATTGACCACCAATGAAGGTTCTGTCCCGATGCATTTCCATCCGTGGTAGACGAGGTTAGGAACTTGGACGAGTGTGGGGTTTTGTGTGCCGAGAAAGAATTCGTTTACCTGTCCTTCGGTAGGAGAGTTGTCCCTGGTATCAACAAGTACCAATTTCACCATGCCCGATATACAAGCAAAGTGGTCGATTTGCTTTTGATGATAATGCCAGGCTTTCACTACACCCGGATAGGTTGCAGATACGTAGACTTGGCCAAATTGTGTAAATAACTCATCGTCTGCCCGCAAAATTTCCATCAGCCAACCTCGCTCGTCTGGGATTTGACGGAGCGGTTTGGTTGAGACACCATCGATGAGCGTTTGTTTCTGTAAGCCCTTATATTTCGGAGGATTTATGTTTTTTTGAGTCATTGATAATTTTATGAAATTCCTACTTCTGATCGGTCGCCGAGCATAAAACGTAATGCAGCAGGTTTCGCTGGCTGCCGATTGATTTTGACGTTGCGTCCGATGAGGCTATCTGTTACCCGTTCGGCTAGCCCCGTAATTCGACTACCTTCCATCACGATACTGTGCTCGATTTCAGAGCCAAGAACCTCTACGGCACTCATGATTGCGGTAAATGGACCAATATACGTATCTCGAATAGTTGCGTTAGCCCCAATGATGACTGGGCCTCTAATTACGGAGTTTGAAATAACAGCTCCCGCTTCGATTACAACTTTGCCTTCAATACGGGAGGAACTATCAACGTCACCGTCAATTTGTGTCTCGAGTTGATCGAGAATTAAGCGATTGGCTTCCAGGATGTCTTCCAGACGTCCGGTATCTTTCCACCATCCGTCAACGATATGGGGCCTGACGACAAGTTTGCGGTCAATAAGATCCTGAATGGCATCGGTAATTTCAAGCTCGTTTCGAAAACTCGGTTTGATACGTTTCACTGAATCAAATACGTCCGGGCCAAACATGTATACACCAACAAGGGCGAGATTACTTTTGGGTTGCTTTGGTTTTTCTACTAGTCTAATAACGTGCTCTCCCTCGATTTCGGCTACGCCGTATTGCTCTGGTTGAGGGACTGGCGTCAGTAGGATTTGAGCTGCAGGTTTTGTTGCTTCAAATTCCTTGACGAGTGGCACAATTCCTTTCGCAAGAAGATTGTCGCCGAGGTACATCACAAATGGCTCTTTCCCGAGAAACGGTTCGCTAATGAGTACTGCGTGGGCGAGTCCGCGCGGCGCGTCTTGTGGAATGTACGTGATTGTGACATTCCAACGAGCACCGTCACCCACGGCCGATTCAATTTCATCACGCGTGTCACCGACCACAATTCCGATGTCCCGAATGCCGGCGGCAGCTAAGGTTTCGATGCCGTAGAACAGAACGGGCTTATTTGCGACCGGCACCAACTGCTTCGCACTCGTAAAAGTGAGAGGCCGTAACCGGGTACCTTTTCCTCCGCTAAGAATCAGTCCTTTCATACTTTTCTCTAATCACTATACTTGCTGCTGCATGAGCGGTCACGAACGCTGCATGCGTGAAGCGCTAACTGAGGGAAATAAGGCGCTTTTCGCGGGCGAGGTGCCTATCGGTTCTGTTGTTGTTTCAGCCGATGGTCAAATTGTGGGTCGGGGGTTTAATCAGCCGATTGGGACGAATGACCCCAGCGCTCATGCGGAAATCCAGGCCTTGCGTGATGCAGCTAGATTTCTTGGCAATTATCGATTAAACGGTACTACGTTATACGTCACGGTTGAACCATGCTCGATGTGTGCTGGTGCCTTAATACACTCGAGAGTGGACAGGTTGGTGTACGGTACGAACGAACCGAAGTCAGGCGCTGTTCGCTCGATCATGCGAATGTTGGATCATCCTGCACTGAATCATCGTATCGAAATCATTTCGGGTGTGCTTGAGAACGAGTGTCGTGAAATGCTCCAGGATTTTTTTGGTGAGAAACGGCGTACACTCAAAGGTTAAACTTAGGGATTACTGCTAACGGAGAGGTACCGAAGTGGTCGTAACGGGGGCGCCTCGAAAGCGTCTTGTCGGGTAACCGGCACGTGGGTTCGAATCCCACCCTCTCCGCCATTCATTGTTTCAACTATCTTTTCTCTCGAGCGTTGACGTTTTGTTGCGTGCGTCGTGATGGTCGACAAAGGCTCGTTTGGAGGCTTCGATATTCTGTCGATTCTTTGTGTACGACAAAGCTTTATCGCTTGAGTGTTCTGACGAATAGGTGGTCCGTCGGTAAACATCGTAGGCTTCTGTACGGAGATGTGCCGGCATGTGATGGCCGATGCGTACCTGACGTTCGTGTCGCAATGCGGCTATGTCGATCGGGGCAATGACAATACGTTCGCCAGGCCCTGGCGAGGCCTCCGCCAGCAACCTACCGTCAAAGTCGACGACCTGGGATCCACCGGGCCAAGAGTAGGGTGGGTAGTGACGCAAGCTGGCGCCTTGATTAGCCGCAACGACATAGCTGAGATTTTCCAAGGCTCGCGCTCGATTGATAATGGTCCACCAGGCCATCGGCTCCGTTGCTCCCCATGGATCCATATAGGCCGAGACACGAACCAGTACTTCAGCACCGTTGGCAGTTAATTGACGGAGAACCTCTGGAAAAAGCCAGTCGTAGCAGATGGCGCAGCCGAGTCGACCGATGGGAGTGTCAGCCACTGGAAAGAGCGGTTCGTCGTAGCTTGGTATATCGTGCGGGCTAGTATGAACTTCAAAGGGAATCCACGGATTTACTTTTCGATATTTCGTCAAGATGCCGTCTGGGCCAATAAGGCAGGAGGTGTTGAAGATGGCCCCCGGGTATTTTGGATCTTCTTCTAGCATCGTGCCGGTTTGGATATAAACGGTATGCTCGCGAGCCTTGGCCGTCAGTTGTTCCGTATGTTCATTGGGGATGGAGACGGCAAGTTTTCTTCGAATTTCTTCCGCTGTCTGGTAGATGGGGGCTGCATGTGCAAATTCAGGAAACACGACGAGGCGCACAGGCAAGAAGGGCATGCTTCCTGTGACTGCGGAGTCAACCATCTCAAGCATGCGTGTGGTATTGCTATGCATGTGCAACCGGTCGATTGGGTTGGGAAGATCGGTCTGACACGTGGCGACTGAATACCGAATATGTTCCATTCCTCTCCTATTGCACTACGTCGATACGCGGGATGGACTGCACAACGTGACGAGAATTAAATGTTCCGCGATACGTCTCATGAGCCCGTGTCTTGGGATAGTGTTCGGAGTCACTATAGGGATACGCGCTCATTGCGTGAAAGGGGAGTGGTTCGACGCTGTCCGGACTGGCGGAGTTAATGTCCATTTCTTTACTAAAGCCATCGGTTCGGAGGAGATACGTTCGAGTCCAGTTTGTTGGTAAGGAATCGAGTTGTGCAGCATCGAAACTTAAAACAATTTCGTCGCCATCCTTGGCGATTGTGAACAGATCATCGCTCACGGCTAACAGTTCGCGAACGTCGCCTGGCCGTGTGTACGAACCTGACATGGTTTTCCACGGAGACAAAAGTGACACCTGTTCGTAGTCGTATGTTGTCGGCTGGGTTCCATTGGGGTGCAGTTCTTTTGAAAACCCTCGTGTTCGGAGTTCGGCCGTGGTTGCGTGAAGCGTCTGCTCTCGCACAACTGCGTGGTCTTCGATGTCGTCGAGAGAGACGGGTCGGCCGACTTGAATCTGATCCCAGTACACTCGCATGTCTGTCACAATCCGTACTTCGTGTTCTCCTGGGTGGAGGTGGCCAGTTAGATCAAGGGCGATCGTCTGTGGTCGACCGACGGGTATGCCTATATCGACGGCATGACGCCAGTTTCCAACACCGTTCTTGATTTGCAGTGCAGGTAGTGATGGGGTGAGGCCGGCTTGATGGGCTGCCACGTTGTCACTCGAAAATGCGTAATCGGTCCATCCAGTCAGAAGTAGAGTGATTGCTTCGTCGTTTCGTGGACCGAGGTCAACGGTTAATGTGTGCGGTTCCGCGTAGCCTCTAAACGGTTTTAACCCGAATTCATCTGGGTATCGACGGTCAAGTGCCGCAATGCGGTCGGTCATGTCCGTTCCCTTGTCATTGAAAACACGAACGGGTGTGCGGATGTCTCGGACACCGTGGAGTCGATGTGGTTTTGGTGGAACGGTCTGTCCCTCGTTGGGATAGACGGTAATGTCACTCGGATGTGACACGGATATCAGGGACAGGTGATCGAAGAAAATGACTTCTTCCAGTTCATTTGTAATTCTGAGTTCAAGTTGTCCGTCTCGCGGTTGTAATCGGTCTCCAGGTATCCGTACGTATTCAACCGGGTCCGGTGTGTTGTAGTGGTCAGGGCCGTGCCAATAGCCCATTTCACCACCACCAAGAAAGTCTGTAATAAACTCAAACCGCGTTCCATTCCACGTGAAGAGTAGTGGGCAGGAGGACGGTTCTCGGTCGAGTTCCTGGACCGGAACGAGTGTCGTTAGTGCAGCCTCTGTTTGTGGGACTTCAGCCTGGACGATACCTGACGGCCAAAGGACACGGACAACGTCGGCCCCTGGCCGAGCCCCGAGGCCAAACACAAGATCTGCTGGTCCGATTGAGGGGGTGGTGGATGTTGTATCCAGTCGGGTGCTCAAGCTACCGGCTCGCAGTTGAACTTTTGCACCGATACCGAGTCGATTACTCGCCGTGCCGCGCAGGGACACCCGCAAAGAACTGTTCGGCGTACCGCTGTTTTCTGCAAGCAGTACTGATCCGGTCGTTGCGGTGACGAAATCAGTGTCTCCGTCCAGGTCAAAGTCAGCTACAACTAATCCCGAGGCTGTTGTCGTGAACGGAAGTGTCGGTTGGGCGGAGAGTGTTGCCTCGGACACATCGGCCCAGGAGGTTCCGAGGTTTCGAGCCAGTCGGACGCCATCTGATGTCCAGCTAAGGAGATCAAGTAGCCCATCGTTATCGTAATCAAATAACTGCAGGATCTGTGCGTCTTGAGCACCTGTTGGCGCCTGAGTTATGGTGAAACCACCTTGCCCGTCACTGAGCGCAATGGTGCTATCCGCGCTGGTGGTTCCTGCGAAGACGATGTCGGGATAGTCGTCATGATTGAGATCAGCGGCCGTTACTCCGGTCGTGATGGATCCATTCCGTGTGAGTCCGACAGTATTCGTTACGTCGCGAAATGTGAAATCTCGTTGGTTCAGGAAGAGTCGTGGTGAATCGGCACGGTCGACAATAAGCAAATCGATATCGCGACCATTATTGAAGTCGGCTGGAACAATAGCGATCGCGTGTCCAGTTGAGGTCAGTCCGGCCTGCGTCGTGATGTCTGTGAAGGTTCCATTTTGATTATTGCGCAGCAGCAACAATGGCGCTGGAGCAAATTCTTGTGGGAAGGTGACGGTTCTGTTGCCGAGTGTTTGTTGTGTCGCGGTAATGTCGACAAGCCCAGCAATCAAAAGGTCAGCGTCACCGTCGTGGTCGACATCCATCGCGGCTGCTGCGCCGGGTAGATATGGTAACTGAGGGATTCCTGCGCTGTCGGTAACGTCACTGAACCGCCCAGCGTCGTTGCGGTAAAGACTGCTAGTGCCCTGGCGGATGACAAACAGGTCAGGGGCATGGTCGTTGTTATAGTCCAGCGTAACAGCCCCGATAGGGGTGCTGTTCGGCGGGGTACCAGACAGTGCGACCGTGCTGGTAACATCGGACCAATTGTTGCTCCCATTGTTTTGTAAGAGTTGCTCACCGGTGGGACTTGCACGGAACAGGTCGAGGTCACCATCGGTGTCGTAATCAATGGCAGTTAGTCCTCCGCCAAGGGACGCAGCAAGCTGTAATGCTGTGAGGTCGTTTAGGTCGTCGGCTGTATAACTTCGACCAAATGGTGATTCTTCCTCCGGCGAACCGACCGGCCGAGTTGACGCAATGTTGACCAAGGTAAAGTTTGCCGATGGTACGTTTTGGTCCACCAATTCTGGTTCGGCTCCGGTGGAGGCGAGGGCAACAGCGTATCGGCCTTCATTGAGGTACCCAGGCCCGTATGTGATGCCGTAGTTCGTCGCCCGTAACGCTTGCGCTGTGTCCAAGAACTGCTGACCTTCCTCGGTATTTCCATTACGCACAAGAGCCAACCCTAGGTTGTAGCTTGCCGTGACGTTGTGTTGCTCCTGCGTAAACGCACGCCGCAGGTACTCGATCGCCGTTTCGTACTCTTGTCTTTCAAGATAAAGTTGTCCGGCGTTGATGTTTGCGCCGACATCCAATGGATCGGATTCAAGGACCTCCAAAAATGCGTCGAGTGCATTATTCGGTTGGTTTTGTGCGCGTGCGATTAGACCGAGCAGATAGGGTGGTTGTAGTCCTGACGGTAGTAACGGTATTGATGTCCGTACAGCACGTTCAGCGTCACCAAAATCCTGTGCATGGTAGAGAGCCACTGCAAGGTTGAGGTGTGCGATTCCAAGCGCTGCATTCAAAGCAGTGGCTTCCCGAAAAGACTCTGCCGCTCCTTGGTAGTCAAATTGTTCAAGGAGCGCTACGCCATGGTTATTGGCTCGATAGGCATCCTCACGCCTTTCAGGCTCTGGCGGCGCTCCACTGCATGAGATGACAGAGCTAAGAGCCCAAAACACGCTGACGATTCGCCATGACCTCATTG
>CAYFJM010000103.1:0-6880 GCA_964343415.1 uncultured Vicinamibacteraceae bacterium
GTTTGCCTGGTCGAATACCAGGAACAAACCCACCATGCTTCCGCATATTCTCTGCAACATCGTCCGGATTAAAAATAATGGCAGTATAGAAGTAGGCAAAAAAGATAATGCCTCCCATAAACATGAGGTAATACAGAGGCATTCCATTAGTCAGTTGATCGGTCACAGCCGTAACCCATCCACCAACTGGAAAAGCAGTAGCCGCGGTCGCCGGCATCGCAATAATCGAAGAGGCAAAAATAACTGGAATAACTCCGCCAGTATTTACTTTTAGCGGAATATGCGTACTTGTCCCACCGTACATTTTGCGCCCAACAACACGTTTCGCATACTGAACATTGACACGGCGCTGACCACGCTCGATAAAAACAACGGCACCAATGGTTGCAACCATTAAAACGGCGAGCGCGATCAGTGTGAATAATCCGATCGCACCGCTCCGCATCTGCTCCATCGTAGTAAGAACCGCTGTAGGCAACCCAACGACGATGCCCGCAAAAATAATGAGCGACATGCCATTCCCGACACCCCGCTCGGTAATTTGCTCTCCGAGCCACATGATAAACGCTGTCCCAGCCGTGAGTGTTATCACGGTCATTAGCCTAAAACTCCACCCGGGTTCATAGACAAGCGGTAAACCACCAACATTCGTCTGGCGCTCTAAAAAGATAGCAATTGCCGTGGCCTGAACAAGACACAGCCCTATCGTTCCATAGCGTGTGTACTGGGTAATCTTTCGACGCCCTAGTTCACCTTCCTTAGATAGACGCTCCAAATAGGGCCACACAACCGTCAGTAACTGAATAATGATCGACGCACTGATGTACGGCATGATCCCAAGTGCAAAGATTGTCGCCTGGGCTAAATTACCGCCGGAAAACATGTTGTAGAGACCGAACATCGTATTCCCGGCCTGTTCAACGAGAAGTTGAAGAGCCTCTGTATTAACTCCAGGGGTAGGAATTGCACTTCCTATTCTGTACACCCCAAGGACCGCAAGCGTGAAAAGTACACGCTTCCGAAGGTCTGGAATCGAAAAAATGTTCTTTACACTGTCGATCATTCAGTAGATTCCTTAACCTGCGGACCTACACGAGGCACTACCTCAGTCTTTCCACCGGCTGCCACAATTAACTCTGCTGCTTTCTTACTAAACCCATGAGCTTTCACCGTCAACTTCTTCGTAAGCTCTCCTCGAGCCAATACCTTTACTAAGGCACGGCGACTAATCAAACGCTGTTCACGCAGTAACGAAGGCGTAATTTCGGCACCGTCGTCAAATCGCTCAGAAAGTGTGTCAACATTCACCGTCTCGTAAGTCACTCGAAATGGATTATGAAAACCCCGTTTAGGTAGTCGCCTGTGAATAGGCATCTGCCCACCTTCGAAGCCACGTTTGCGCGAATAGCCAGAACGAGATTGTTGGCCTTTATGGCCACGACCTGCTGTAACACCAGTGCCGGAACCTTCCCCTCGGCCAATCCGCTTACGATTCTTCGTCGCACCTATAGGAGGTTTTAAATTACTAAGATCGAGATTGCTCTTATGTGTCGTCATCGTTTAGGAAGTCTGCTAAAGCTCGGCTGTTGTTACTAAATGACGAACAGCACGAATCATGCCTCGAATCGAAGGGTTGTCAACAACGTCGACAGAATGCCCAATTCTTCTCAACCCAAGACCTCGCACAATCTTTTCTTGACGTTTTTCATACCCAATCCAACTCTTTACAAGCGTTACACGAACGCGAGGCGCGTCATTGTTACGCTTATAAAAACCTCTCCGGCCATTAGTTCGTGATCTCATCGTAGTTCGACTCAGTCTTATATACTTACTCGCAATACCTACGCACTGAGTTCCTCTAGTTCTTTTCCACGCAGTCGTGCCACAACCTCTGGACTCTTAAGACCACCAAGCCCAGCAAAAGTTGCTCGTACAACGTTGTGCGGGTTATCCGAACCCAGTGACTTCGTCAAAATGTCATGAATACCAACAAGTTCCACTACTGCGCGAACTGCTCCACCAGCAATAATCCCCGTGCCTTCTGGAGCAGGTTTCAATAAAACACGGCCGGCACCAAACCTCCCTAAAATCGTGTGCGGAATAGAGGTTGACTGTAACGGAACATGAATTAACGCCTTCTTCGCAGCTTCAATCCCCTTCTTGATCGCCGACGGCACTTCCTTTGCCTTGCCGACGGCGAAACCGCAGTGTCCAGCACCGTCACCAACGACGACAAGTGCACTAAAACTAAGATTTTTTCCACCCTTAACAACCTTGGTTACGCGGTTAATAGCAACCACCGTATCTTTTAGATCAAGAAGTGAATGGTCAATCTTTGGTCGTGATTCGCGCATAATCCTCGCACCTAACTAAAAATCCAAACCAGCCTCTCGGGCTGCCTCTGCCACAGACCGTACGCGACCGTGATACAGAAAACCCCCTCTATCGAAAACAACTTTCTTAACACCTTCTTTAAGAGCACGTTCTGCCACGATCGTGCCAATTACTACAGCACCGCCTTTATTTCCACCCTTCGCTCCACCTTCAAATTTCGCCTTTACACTTGGTTCTGTGCTGGACGCCGAAGCCAGAGTTTGTCCGGTAAGATCATCGATTACCTGCGCTGAAATATGCGCCAGGCTTCGAGTAACGGCAAGCCTCGGCCGCTCGGTAGTACCATCAATACGCTGACGCTGTCGCAATCGAATACGCGTCCGCCGGTCTTTCTTTGTGTGAACTCTCATGTCATTACTCTACGCGCCAGTCTTCCCGACCTTCTTTTTCAAAACTTCACCGGTATACCTCACTCCTTTTTGCTTGTAAGGATCTGGTTTTCTAAGCGCACGCATATCCGCAGCAACCTGCCCTACCTGCTGGCGATCGATTCCGCTTACCGTTAAATGCGTCTGCTTTTCAATCGCCACATCAATGCCTGCTGGAATATCAAAATGAATCGGATGTGAATATCCAAGTGAAAATACGACTTGCTTACCAGACATCTCTGCCCGATAACCAATACCTACAATATCTAGCTCCTTCTTAAATCCCTCCGATACACCGGTAACTGCATTCGCAACGAGAGAACGGCCCAACCCATGAAACTTCCCGAGCGACGTATCTCCTTCGCGCTCAGGAATTGCACGAAGTTCACCGTCAACCTCTTCAACCCTTATTCCTGGCGGTAAAGTTTGTGACAGCTTTCCCTTTGGCCCCTCCACATCAACCGTGTCTGAACCAACTTTAACTTTAACCCCGCTCGGTATAGGTATCGGTTTTTTACCTACGCGTGACATCTTGTTTCCCGTTTATCCATATTCATTTACGCCTTACGGCTCTACCAAACGTTGCAAAGAACCTCACCGCCAACACCTGCTTCTGCAGCCTGACGACCAGTCATAACCCCTCGTGAAGTCGTCAAAATACTGGTCCCAAGACCAGCAAGAACCGGCGGTGCCTTGTCCCGAGCGTAATAAACACGCCGACCAGGACGGCTGACCCGTTCTAAGCCCGACAAAACACGCTCGCCACGAGGCCCATATTTCAGTGAAATACGTATCATTCTCAAGGGCACCTCCCCCCGAGGATTTCGTAACTCCACCTGCTTAAATCCACCGATATAACCTTCATTCTCCAAAATCCTGGCAATATCGGCCTTTAGACGAGACGCCGGTACGTCAACACGCACCCGTCCACTTCTCGTCGCATTTCGAATCCTTGTCAACATATCGGCAATCTGGTCAGCCATAATGTCTCGATCTCACCTACCAACTACTCTTAGTTACTCCCGCAATTTCGCCTTCAAGGGCCAACTTACGGAAACATAAACGACACAATGCAAATTTTCTTAAATAGCCACGCGGTCGGCCGCATAGCCGACATCGATTCCTCAGTCGAACCGAAAATTTCGGGGGTTTCAATTCTTTTACAATTTTTGCAGTTGTAGCCATATGGTCCTACCCGTTATCTCTATTAGTTTTGGCGAAATGGCATACCCATTAATTGCAGCAGCCGCCTTCCCTCTTCATCTGTTTTCGCCGTCGTAACAACCGAAATATTCATGCCGCGAGCGCGATCAACCTGCATGTAATCAATCTCAAGAAAAATTAATTGATCTTTCAGTCCTAAAGTGTAATTACCACGCCCATCGAAACCCTTCGGTGATACACCACGAAAATCTCGCACACGTGGCAACGCAATCGAAACCAGGCGATCGAGAAACTCGTACATCCTTTCACCTCGAAGCGTTACCATCGTCCCGACCGCAACGCCCTGTCGAAGCTTAAATTGAGCGATCGATTTCCTGGCGCGACGCGTCACTGGATGCTGGCCCGTAATCTTGGATAATTCCTCGGAACCAACATCAATCAATTTAGAATTCTGGGTTGCCTCACCTAATCCCATATTTACAACAATGCGCTCGATCTTCGGGATTGCCATTACATTGGTGTACCCGAACTCCTTCCGTAGTGCCATTATGACTTCCGACTTGTAACGCTCGGCCAAGCGACTCATTTATCAACAGCTCCGTCACATTTACGACAAACACGAACTTTTCGACCATCACCCAATAATTGGCGTCCAATTCGAGTTGGTGCTCCGCATTCAGGACAAACGATTTGCACATTCGACGCGTGAAGTGATGCTTCGCGCTCAACAATCCCACCTTTAATATTGGCTTGTGGATTTGGACGGGTGTGCTTCTTGATAAAATTCACACCCTCTACGACGACGCGGTTCTTGTCTGGAACTACCTGCAAAACACGACCACGTTTTCCACGGTCCTTACCTGAAACCACCACAACATTGTCATTCTTCCGAATCGGGGTCTGTAGTCGTGACATTTTTCTCTCTACAACACTTCAGGTGCGAGTGACACAATTTTCATAAACTTACGTTCTCGAAGTTCTCGTGCAACAGGACCAAAAACTCGGGTCCCGACCGGTTCGTTCTGGTCATTAACCAAGACAGCCGCATTTCGATCAAACCGAATATAACTACCGTCGCGCCGACGATATTCTTTACTAGTTCTTACGATCACAGCCTTAACCACTTGTCCTTTTTTCACTGTTGCATCCGGCGTCGCCTCCTTCACCGACGCCGCAACTAGGTCACCTAGCCTCGCATACCGCCCCGTCGCTCCTCCAAGCGGATTAATTACCGCGATCTTCCGAGCACCGGAGTTGTCAGCAACGTCGAGTATCGATTGCATTTGAATCATCGGGCTGACTCCTAAACAGTATCCGCTTTGTCTAGCACACGTGTTACAACAAATCGCTTATTCTTACTTAATGGTCTCGATTCAACCATCAACACACGGTCGCCGACCTTCGCACTATTATGCTCATCATGAGCCATAAACGTTTTTGATCGACGCTGTATCTTTCCATAAACAGCGTGACTTACACGGCGCTCAACAGACACCGTCACCCCTTTATCCAGAGCGTCCTTGACAACAACACCTACCACTTCTCGTTGATTACCCATCAGCCTCAACCTGCATCCGCATCGCTTCTATTTCCCGCTCACGTAGCAGTGTTTTCGCTCGCGCACGGTCTCGCCGTAAATCTTTCATTTTATTCGCTGCCTCGGTCTGCCCCATAGACATCTGCAATCGCAAACGAAACACCTGATCATCAAGGTCTCGAACACGCTCCTCTAGTTGCTCACTCGGCAGTTCCCGAAATTCAGTCACCTTAGTCATTACGAACCCGATTCTCCGAACCTTGTCGCAAAACCTGTCTGTATTGGCAACTTTGCAGAAGCAAGTTGCATAGCCCGTTTAGCGTCTCCAGCACTCACACCTTCCATCTCAAACAAAATACGACCAGGACGCACCACAGCGACCCATTCCTCTGGAGCGCCTTTTCCTTTTCCCATTCGAACCTCTTGCGGTTTCTTCGTAATAGGTTTGTCTGGAAAAACTCGGACCCAGATCTTTCCACCACGTTTAATAAATCTGGTCATCGCAACACGAGCCGCCTCGATCTGGCGTGCCGTCATCCAGCAGGGCTCCATCGCTCGCAGGCCGTAATCACCAAACGAAACAGTTGATCCGCGCCACGCTTTCCCAGTCATACGCCCACGGTGCTGCTTACGAAACTTAACCTTCTTTGGCATCAACATCGCAAATACCCTTAAGCACGAGCCGCACGGCGCGGAGCACGAAATTCCTCTTCGCGACCGACGAGTGGCTCTAATCGCTCACCCTTGTACAACCACACCTTGACGCCTATTGCACCATAGGTCGTACGAGCCTGACCAAATCCATAATCAATATCTGCCCGTAACGTTTGAAGCGGAAGTTGTCCGTGCAAGTACCATTCTGATCTAGCGATCTCAGCACCATTCAAACGTCCACCAACCCGAACTTTGATACCACGAGCACCAAACCGTAACGCGGCCTCAACAGCCTTTCGCATCGCCCGACGAAACGCCACACGCTTCTCCAACTGCAACGCGACGTTCTCACTAATGAGCTGCGCATCCAATTCAGGTTTCTGGATTTCCTGGATATTAATAAAGACTTCACGGTTCGTTCGCTTCTGGATCTCCGTTTTTAACTTGTCGACTTCAGTTCCTTTTCGACCAATGATGATTCCAGGCCTTGAGGTATGAATATCCAGCTTCAACTTATTAGCAGCCCGCTCAATTTCTATCTTAGAAACACCGGCGTGAGAAAAACGCTTTTTCAACTCGCGTTTCAACGCAAGGTCTTCATGGAGCAACTTTGCATAATCACGATCGGCATACCAACGCGACCGCCACGTTTTGTTATAACCAAGCCGAAACCCATACGGATGAACTTTTTGTCCCATACTCAAGACTCTCTAATCGTCAGACTTTTTCGTTGTCTTCTTCTTTGTTGTCTTCTTCTTTGTTG
>CAYFJM010000104.1:0-6857 GCA_964343415.1 uncultured Vicinamibacteraceae bacterium
AAGGTCCACCACCGCCAACTGGAACCGACCCACAGCCGGCCAAGCCAATGCCAAGCGAGCACGCAAGGGCAACGACCGATCTTGCCTGCCTTGTCATAATTTTTTCGCAATAGGTGCGTTTACAGTTCACCTATAACCGCCGATCTTCTCGTTCACGAGGTAATAACCTGATGCTGGAAACGATGGTCAATAACCCCGTGCGGTGCTGCCGGCCCTACGACGGTCCGGTGCGCCTTCAAGTACGTCGGCACTCGCGTCGTATCGAATGGCCTGCACGGCCCCCTGGCGGTCCACTGTCACGACCCGATGCCCTTTCGATTCTAGAAGCGTTAGCGTATCAGGTGACAAGCCGTGGCGTTCGTAACTAATACGATCAGGTAGCCATTGATGATGAAATCTCGGGGCGTCAACGGCTTCTTGAATATTCATACCAAAATCGATGACGTTAACGATTGTCTGCAATACGGTATTGATAATCGTCCGACCACCTGGACTCCCAGTAACCATGAAAAGGTCTCCATCCTTTTCAACGACGGTCGGTGTCATACTCGAAAGCATACGTTTTCCAGGTCTGGCAAGATTGGGCTCGGTTCCGATTCGCCCTTCCACATCGGTCATATCTGGAACTGGATTAAAGTCTCCCATCTCATTATTCAAGAGGAAACCTGCACCTGGCACGACAATCTTTGAGCCATAAAGTTGCTCAAGCGTGTACGTTAACGAAACAGCCTGCCGTTCAGCATCTACAACCGACAGATGGGTTGTCTCAGTGCCTTCAGCAGGCCAATCAAACGACGCCGGCGAAGAACGCGACGCACGCCCCAGCTGAATAGTGGCACGTAATTGTTCGGCGTATGGCTTCGAAACCAACCTAGAAATCGGCATCGTAGGGTTAAACCTCGGGTCGCCAAGGTAACGGGCTCGATCGGCAAATGCGCGCCTCATTGCCTCGACCATGACATGTACAGTTTGTGCAGAACCAAAGCCGAATTCGTCGAGGTTATAACCCTCCAAGGTATTCAGCATTTGAATAAGTGCGGTTCCGCCAGAACTGATGGGAGGCATTGAAAGAATCTCATATCCTCGATAACTCGTTCGGATAGGTGCCCTGCGAAGGGGTTGATAGTTAGCCAGATCACGTTGCGTGATTAATCCACCGTTCGCTAACATTTCCGCCACGATCAACTCAGCGGTCCGACCATTATAGAAACCTGCAGGCCCCTCGTTTCCAATCCGTTCAAGTGTGCTGGCCAACTCCTCCTGAACAAAACGGTCACCCGCTTGATACAGTTCACCTCCATTAGAAAACTGGTCCACCGAAGCATCATATCGAGCCATCTGTGGCAACACCGCAGCTAAAGACGCCGCAAGGTCATGTGACACGACAAACCCGTTGCGAGCGAGTTCAATAGCAGGAGCCACAAGACGCTGCCATGGAAGTCGGCCATGGTCGGTCCACGCTAGATACAACCCTGCAACAGTACCCGGCACACCAACAGCAATATGACTATTGTGATGCCGGTCCACGTCGTACACTCCATCAACCAAGAACATAGATGGAGAGGCCGCAGATGGAGCTATTTCACGAAAGTCGTACGCCACAGAAGAACCTGCTGCGCCGCGAAAAATAATAAATCCACCACCACCTAGGTTTCCTGCTTGTGGATACGTCACCGCAAGCGCAAACGCCGTCGCAACGGCAGCATCCATCGCAGAACCCCCATCACGTAACACTTGAAGTCCAACCGCCGTTGCTAACGGTTCGGCAGCGACAACCATTCCATGGCGTGCCGTGACTGGTTTCGTACCGGCGGTCAGTATTTCACCACTGCCAAGCACCACTACCAGAAGCACCAAAGGGATCAGCTGGATCAGATCTCGCATTCGTAGATTGACAGCCATAGTCGTAACTCTAGCGATCATCACCGAATCATAACGCTTGACGCCATGGACAGAAACAATCCGACGTTTCCACAACTTGCTTCAACCCGGTAGACAGATCAACGGAGTTCAAGTGAAGCTCAAATATGCTCGTCCTTTTTTCTGTAGGCGATGAGAAGTGTCGTCGATTTCTGAGAAAAAAGTAGTAGTTCTAGACTCGCGTTGCCACGAACTTTTCCGTCCTATGAACCAGTAACTCAGTCATTACCCATTTCGGTCAGGGTCTAAAGGTGACACAATGTTGCCGGGACGGAGGAAATCATGCGACAGAGACATCCGATCGGATTCTCCTTAATCGTGATCACCCTAGTGTACGCACTTCTCGCTGGAAACCTAGAGGGACAAATTGCCGATCAGGAACGAGGTTCCCCTGGAAGGGATTGGCCGTTTGTTGGAGGAAATTTGGCAAGTACACGATATTCAATCCTTGATGAAATTACGGCAGAAACAATTGACCGGCTCGGTGCCGCATGGGTAACGCAATTGCCTGGTGGCGCGTCGTCTCGGGCAACACCCGTCGTCCAGGATGGTGTGATTTATCTCACAGGGGGAGCAAATATCTTCGCAATATCGGCTGAAACGGGCGCGCTAGTCTGGCGGTGGCAACCTGGTGATACCACCAACGAACTTCGTCGAGTGCCATCATGGCAGGGCGTGGCTGTAGGTGACGACCTTGTGTTTGTTGGACTACGAAGCGCCGAGGTAGCTGCGCTTCGCCAAGACACGGGGGAGTTGGTCTGGGTTCGCCCGGTCGGAAGTATTCCGTATCGGCGCGGAGAATCGGTTACTACCGCACCAATGTATGCGCACGGTAGCGTGTATGTCGGTCTTGCAAATGGAGATACGGGTGGGCAAGGGAGGATCGTTGCGCTTGATGCAAAGACCGGCGACCAGCGGTGGGCTTTTTTCGTTGTACCGAGACCGGGTGAATTTGGTCACGACACTTGGCCGCAGGATTCTAACTCCTGGGAACTCGGCGGTGGTGGTGTCTGGTTGGTAGGAACTGTCGACCCAGATTTGGGGTTGGTGTATTTTTCAACCGGAAACCCGGTGCCCATGTTTGGAGGTGAAATTCGAGCAGGCGACAACCTGTTCACGGCCTCCGTGTTAGCACTCGACATAGAAACCGGAAAAAGACGGTGGCACTATCAAGTCGTTCGTCACGATGTATGGGATGCGGACATCGCGACCCCCTTACTGCTTTATGATGCTGAGATCGACGGGAACCAACGCAAAGCCCTCGCGGCAATGCGGGCAGACGGTCTACTATTTTTATTTGACCGGGAAACAGGTACACCCCTTACTCAAATAGAAGAGCGCCCGGTACCACAAGATCCGTACCAACGAACAGTAGCAACGCAACCATTTCCTACCGGCATCGAGAGTATCTTGCCAGGGTGTTCGTTCTGGCGGGATCGCGTGCCCCCACCATTCGAACTTAATTGCAGTAGTTTTACCCCACCATCGATCAATCAACATACCGTCGTCGCTCCGGGGGTACCGATCCCGAGAGTACGTGTGACACCGATGTCCTTCAGCCCACAAACCGGTTACATCTATGCTCAGGGACGAGCGATGGTTGGGCGTGCCAGGCGGTTTGAAGATCCGTGGTGGTGGCGTATTGATGACAACGAACTTACACTGCCCGATCCGGTCGGTATTATTGCCGCGGTCGACACCCGGACAGGTCAGGTCATCTGGAAAAATGAGGTACCTGCTGAATTTCTTGGCACCAGCGGACCATTAACAACAGCCGGAGGACTCATGTTCCGCGGCTCAGCTAGTGGTCAGGTAGAAGCATTTTCCGCAAGGACAGGGGATCGAGTATGGACATTTCGCACAAGCCCGAGAGGCGGCCGTGTTCGACCTGGGCCCTCGGCCTCTTACGAACTTTTGGGGCGTCAGTTCGTTACGCTCTCCATGGGCAGTGAACTCTGGAGCTTTGCGCTAGACGGCACTATTCCAGCGCGAGGAGAAGCCGTTCTCGACCCCTGGGATAATTACGAACGCCCCCGTCCGGCGCCTAGGGCAACCGAGGTAATTGAAACTGGTACGAATATTGAAAGTCCAACACCAAATTTGGCGTTAGACGTTCAGTCCTTTGGAATGGATGAACATCGCTTTAATCCGGTTCGTGCTCTAGTTGCAGGTGGTACAGGCGTACGCTTTATGAATAATGGTGACCTCGCCCATACAATCGCCGCTCGGGATGGCAGTTGGACCACAGAAAGAATCGAACCCGGTATGGAAGTGACCGTTAGCTTAGATAATAGCGGCACCTTTCTTTACCACTGCACAGAGCATCCGTGGGCCATTGGAGAAATTACAGTAGAACCCTAGGAGGAATAAAGTGACTATTGGAGTGATAGCGGACTCGTAAACTAACAATCCTCCACTTAATATTTACAAAGAGCGCTGCACGATGAAACAACAAATGATGCGACGACTATTCATGACTGCGGCGGCAATGCTCGGACTCCCCTGTGCGAATCCGATGGCGGCTGATTTATTGGCCCAGACAACACCTGAGACTAGACCACCAAACGTCATCATCATCACCGCGGACGATCTCGGCTACGCCGATCTCAGTAGTTACGGACATCCGACGATCCAAACCCCGACGCTTGATAAACTGGCGGCAGAAGGCCAGCGGTGGACCAGTTTCTACGCACAAGCGCCCGTCTGTTCACCCAGCCGCGCTGCACTTCTCACGGGGCGACTCCATCTAAGGAGTGGAATGTTTGGCCGTCAAACAGGTGTCTTCTTTCCTGACTCTCTGGCCGGTCTACCTAGTGACGAAGTAACGCTCGCTGAAGCACTAAGCGACATGGGTTATGCAACGGGCATCATTGGTAAGTGGCACCTTGGACATTTACCTATGTATCTCCCGACGCGGCACGGTTTCAACTACTGGTACGGAATCCCGTACTCGAACGACATGGACTGGAACCTCCCGGATGGGCTCGCTAACCGGACAGCCTACTTCAACCCAAACGTCAATTACTGGCAAGTGCCACTCATACGAAACGAAACAGTTATCGAGCGTCCAGCGCAACAATCAACGATCACCAGGCGGTACACCGAAGAAGCCATTCGCTTTATTCACGACCACAAAGATGAACCATTCTTTCTTTACGTCCCGCATTCGATGCCCCACATGCCACTGTTTGTTTCCGACGCGCAGCGCGGCCGCAGCGCCGCCGGCATTTACGGCGACGTCATAGAGGAACTTGACTGGAGCGTGCAACAAATCATTGAAACGCTCAAGGCCGAAGGTCTCGAAGAGAATACGCTTGTTGTCTTTACAAGTGACAATGGGCCTTGGCTCCGCTTTGAAACCCACGGCGGATCCGCCGGACCCTTACGAGATGGCAAAGGAACAACGTTTGAAGGTGGAATGCGCGTCCCTGGAATCTTCTGGTGGCCAGGGAAAATAGCCCCCGGTGTAGTTCAAGACATCGGATCAAGCATGGATCTCTTTACTACAGTCGTAACGATCGCCGGCGGAACGGTGCCAACAGATCGACCCATCGATGGAGTAGATCTCAGCCCGGTCCTGTTCGGAAGTGGGAAAAACCCGCGCCGCACAATGGCCTATTACCGTATGGGTGAACTCTTTGCGTTTCGTTTCAACGAGCATAAGGTGCACTTCATAACCGAAGGACGTTACACGCTCGGACCTCCTCGAACGGAACACAACCCGCCACTACTGTTCAATCTCAATGTCGACCCGGGCGAACGGTATAACGTTGCCGCAGTTCACCCGGACATTCTAGAAGAGGTCCTCGCAGTGGTAGAACAACATCGTGCAATGATGACAATTGCGGAGCCACTTTTTGATCTCCGTAGCCCACCGTGACCGACGATACGACCTCGCGCATATTTTTCAACGGGGATCTTCAGTCAACACAGGTTCAACCACCACGTTCCGATCATCAGACGGCCGATCTTCGTCATCGTAAAGTATTGGTTTAACACCATCCCACCAATTTTTTATTGCAGTGATTCGGCTTTGAGGCACCCGCATCGCCCCCTTTTCATTCCCGATAAATCGATTATTTCCAAGACTGCCAAGTGCCCCCCCGCCCAAATCGACTACGGCGGAATGACCGCCCTCACCACCACGATCGTTGTATGAAAAACCGTACCCCGTGGTCGCAATAACATCGCTATGTTCCACCAACAATTTAGTTCGTCCCCCGCTGGCCGGAATACTCTGTAAATTCAGCGAGATACCGCCGTCTCCCTGTTGTGGGTTTCCACCAATAATTCTTGTGTTTCTAATTTCATACGACAGGTCAGAGTTCCTACCAGAATTTGAAAACTGAATGGGATCAGTAACCGCATTCTCGATGACACTATCGAATATCTTGAGTGTTAGTGTGCAGCCATCACACCAGTTCGCCTTGTCTGGTCGAGGCTCACCAAAAATATAAGCCTCGATTCCCGTATTGGATCGATTTCCTTCCTGATTGGTATTTTGAAAGCGATAGTTTCGAATGAGCATAATCTGTTCAGACTCACCCATTAAGTAAGGAATGATACTGTCAGAATTTCTCTCACCACGACCAATGTTGTCAGCTGTTGAATCCAAGATGACGGTCTCAACATAACTTCGATCCTGAGTGCGCACGAAATAGGGACGCCCACCAAGATCAGAAAAGTCATTTCGATGAAACCGGTAATACCCACGACTATCGCCTGAATGAAAGACCCTAATGGCGCCCAAATCCTCACCATCATAGAAACTACTATCTTCGATTCTGATTCCATCGAAATGCCCCGAGGTCGCTTCAAGACTGATCGCATACACGAGTCCTTTCCCCTCGGAACTAAGATAGTCGTCTTCGACATGCGTCTCCGCATTACCCGAAAACGTCGTATGGTGAATATAGGCCCCGGAATAGTTCGACCCG
>CAYFJM010000105.1:0-6752 GCA_964343415.1 uncultured Vicinamibacteraceae bacterium
TCATCAAAAGAAGGCGACGGCTCGGCCTCTTCGCATCTTGCCAAATCGGCAGGCATTATCGGCACCGCGACGCTCACGAGCCGTGTGCTTGGTCTTGTCCGAGACCAGGTACTTGCGTATCTCTTCGGCGCAAGTAATGCCATGGACGCCTTCAATGTAGCAACCAGAATTCCCAATCTGATGAGGGACCTATTCGCGGAAGGCGCAATGAGTGCTGCCTTCGTGCCAACGTTCACCCGTTATCTGGCGAAACACGGTAAATCGAAAGCTTGGCAACTTGGAAACCAATTACTAAGTGCACTTATCGTTGCGACCGGACTAATCGTAATTACCGGCATCATTTTGGCAGAACCACTTACGCGCATACTCGCCGGTGCTTACGTTACGGTTCCAGGAAAACTTGAACTGACAACTTTATTGACACGTATCTTGCTGCCATTTCTAACACTTGTAGCTACTGCCGCCGCACTCATGGGCATGTTGAACTCCCTCAATCGATTCTTCACACCAGCACTTTCTCCCGCTATGTACAACGTCGGCATTATTGTAAGTGGAGCCCTACTGGTACCCATGATGCCAGGATTAGGACTAGACCCTATCGTGGCAATCGCGATAGGGGCTTTAGTCGGAGGAATCGGACAAGTAGCGATCCAATTTCCATCGCTATACAGAGAAGGTTTTCGTTTCCACTTTGGCTTCACACTCACGGATCCAGGACTCCGCGATGTACTCCGCTTGATGGGACCAGGCACTCTGGCCGGCGCAGCCGTACAAATCAACCTATTGGTCAACATGGTTCTCGCAACAGGTGAAGGAACCGGTGCCGTATCGTGGCTAGGTTATGCGTTCAGAATCATGTATCTGCCAATCGGCCTTTTTGGTGTTTCTATCGCTGCCGCCTCACTTCCTACCGTCTCTCGACATGCCGCACACGAAGACCTCAAAGGCATGCGTGACACTATCTCTAGAGCACTGCGTTTAATGCTCGTGCTCAATGTGCCTGCAACTATCGGCCTGTTGGCTCTTGGGCAACCAATCGTTCAACTGATTTTTGAACGAGGAAGCTTTAGTAGTATTGATACGGTGTCAACGACTGCCGCTCTTCTTTTTTTTGCGCCTGGTCTCGTTGGATACTCGGCCGTCAGGATTGCGGTTCCAGCCTTTTACGCTCTCGGCAACAGCCTGCTACCTGCCTACATCAGTATGGCAACCGTCGCACTGAACATTGCTTTGAATTTAGTCCTCGTAAATCTAATCGGCTATCAAGGATTGGCACTTGGTACCTCTGTTGCAGCACTCACCAACGCACTCGTCCTCCTCACAGTCCTGAATCGTCAACTCGAGGGACTCAACATCAAACAGATCATTACGACCGGTACAAAAATAGGAATGGCTTCTCTAGCAATGGGGGTGGCCGCAACTCTGACGCACTCCTGGATCCTCCTGTCCTGGGTAAGCGATAACTTCTTGACCCGTTTAGGAAGCGTCACGGTCAGCATAGGAGTCGGACTCATAGTACTGGTTGTGATAAGTCGAGCATTGAAACTCACTGAACTTGATCAAGCATGGCAACAATTACGCAACAAATTACGCTGAGAGACTTGGAGTCAACAGCGGCGAAGTAAGGTACGATTCCTTAATGCAGCATCCATACTACGGCGGCAGCCAGTACTCGTTCGGACCGGGCGCAATGAGTCCGGTCGTAAAAATGCTGCTTTTGATAAACGTCGGTGTTTTTCTTCCTAGTGCACTTATCCCGCCATTATTCCCTTTTATTGTCCAAAACTTCGGTCTAACGCCTCAACACATACTGGAGCAAATGCGGTTATGGGAATTAGTAACCTGGATGTTCGTTCATGGCGGAATAACCCACATCTTATTCAATATGTTGATCTTGTGGATGTTCGGCGTACAGCTAGAACGCATCTGGGGTCAGAAATTTTTTCTTCGCTACTACTTTGTTACGGGCATTGGTGCCGGATTGACCGTAATTGCGGTCGGTCTGCTTCCGTTTGCCTTTGCAGAATCAACTTACCTCGCACCGACTATAGGTGCATCCGGTGCAATTTACGGACTACTGGTTGCGTTCGCTCTCTACTACCCAGAAACACCGATCTTGATGTTTTTCCTTTTTCCGGTGCCTGCAAAATACTTCGTAATGATTATCGGAACAATCAGCTTCCTCTCAGTACCACGTGGAGACGGAGTTTCTCACGTCGCACACCTAGGTGGGTTGGTCGTTGGCTACCTGTACCTGAAGCGATTTAGCGGCCGATCACTCGGACGGATTGGCTTTGGACGCCTTGGGATTATGGCTGATATCAAGTACCGTTATTTTAAATGGAAAATGGGTCGACTAAAAAAACGTTTCGACGTGTATCAAGGACGAAGAAATGATTGGGACGATCGCATTCACTGATGCCACAAAGGAACTGTGCCATCACTATGCTCTATCACTAGATTCCCCAACACAGAAGAAGACCATCACAATCATTCAGTAGCACTACCAGTGTTCGCAAACTCAATTGCAAAGGTGTCGTCAAGAGCCTCTGCTTGCCGAGTCACACGAGCAGGTATCTGAACTATTTCTCCTTCGCCCACAAGAATTTCCTCGTCGTCTACTAGCATCCTGATTGCACCTTGAAGAACATAAATACTGCGGTCACTTTCAGAAACGCACGAGGGAATATGCGCCCCCCTCTTAAAGTAGACCTGGCTGACTACTTGACTATTTGCTGATACAGTTTTTCGGGAAACCATCTCTGTAACCTTGGTCAATTCAAGATTTTCCCACCGGAAAACAATGGACCGAAACATCATCAATACCTCGCGCGAAAAGCCTTGAGAAGCGAAGCTCTAAGTGTTGCAATATAACAGGTTATTGGTGGGAGCAGTCACTATTGTGAACCAAAGTCTCGGTGCTATAATTGCGGGGCCGTGCAAGCCATTCTAGGGAGCCAAATACTCCTCGTTTCAGATCGACGTAAGGGTCTTAATGTATGAAATTATCGGCTGCCACCAACGGAGTATCTTCCCATGTTGCTTCTGACAGGCCCGCCATTAATATTGAAAACATCGAACTGACCCAGGAACAATTACTTTACTTTTACCGCACCATGTTGCTCTCGCGTCGACTCGACGACAAAGAGTTACAACTTAAGAATCAAAGTCACAGTTACTTCCAAATAAGCGGCGCTGGACATGAAGCAATCCAAGTTGCAGCAGGCTTGGCACTAAAACCTGGCGTCGACTGGGTCTTTCCTTATTACCGAGACCGAGCACTTTGTCTCACACTTGGCATCACCCCTTCTGACATGCTTTTGAATGCTGTCGGTTCAAAAGATGATCCCAACTCAGGTGGACGACAAATGCCAACCCATTGGTCGTCGACTGAACTTCGGATCGTTTCATCATCAAGCTGTTGCACTACTCAGTGTCTACACGCAGTCGGGGCAGCCGAGGCCAGCGACCTCCTCCAACACCGTTCAACATCTGATTCAAGCACATCGAAACAGCAAGATGAAGTTGTACTAGTAACCCTAGGTGACGGCCAAACCAGCGGTGGTGAATTTTGGGAGTCACTGAATACCGCCTGCAATCATAAACTACCACTCGTCTACCTCGTCGAAGACAACGGATACGCGATCTCGGTACCAGTCGAATTTCAGACACCAGGAGGAGATATTGCAGAACTTGTTGAATCGTTTCCTAGCTTGAAAGTGATACGTGTTGACGGCACCAACGGCATAAAAAGCATTCGTGCGATGTCCGATGCCGTGGCGCATGCTAGGAAACGCTCTGGACCAGCCCTAGTCCGCGCCCAAGTCACACGCCCATACTCCCACTCGATGTCAGATGACGAAAGCGCCTACAGAACAACTGCAGAGCGAGAAGCCGAATCATTACAGGATCCGCTTCGTCGGTTTGCTGAGTTCCTCCGAGTACAAAATTACGCTTCTGACGAAAATCTCGAAGCTATCGCCTCTGACGTCGATCGAATAGTTCAAGAAGCTAGCGACCTGGCACTCTCTGCACCCAAACCAGATCCATCGACGGCTGCACTTTATGTCTACTCACCAACGGTAGACCCAACTTCCAGTAATTTTGAGACAGAAGCGCTGACTAAGGGTAAAACTGAAACGATGGTGTCAGCTATTAATCAGACTTTGTTTGATGAAATGGCTCGAAACCCACGCATTGTTGTATTTGGTGAAGACGTCGCTGACGCGAGTCGAACAGAAATTCTGGACGAGGTAAAAGGAAAAGGTGGCGTCTTCAAAGCAACGCTCGGTCTACAACGTGAATATGGCCGGAATCGCGTATTCAATTCGCCGTTAGCCGAGGCAAACATTGTCGGTCGGGCGATCGGTATGGCCCTGCGTGGTGTGAAACCAGTGGTCGAAATTCAATTTTTTGACTATATCTGGCCAGCGATGATGCAAATCCGCGATGAATTGACCATGCTTCGATACCGCTCAAATAACGCGTACAGTTGTCCTGTCGTCATTCGTGCTCCGATCGGCGGATACCTAAGAGGTGGTTCTTTGTACCACAGCCAATCTGGGGAAAGTATCTTCGCTCACTGCCCAGGACTACGCATTGCATTTCCCTCAACAGCAAGTGACGCTGTCGGATTACTCCGAACGGCAATTCGAAGCGACGATCCTGTCCTGTTTCTTGAGCATAAGCACCTCTATAGACAGACCTACAATAAAGACATCTACCCAGGACCGGATTACACATTGCCATTTTCTCGTTCGGTCGTTCGGCGTGAAGGGGCAGACCTCACAGTCATCACGTGGGGAGCACTTGTTCAACGAACCCTCCAAGCAGCTGAGCAAGCCAGTCAAAACGGACTTGATGTACGCGTAATCGATCTTCGAACGATCGCGCCTTACGACTGGGAAGGTATTCGGCAAGCTGTTCAAGAAACGAACCGTGTGATCATCGCTCACGAAGACCAGGTTACATGCGGGTTTGGTGGAGAGATTGCTGCACGCATTGCTGACGAGTTATTTGACCAACTAGATGCACCTGTAAAACGTGTCGGGGCGCTTGACTGTCCCGTGGCCTACAGTCCTATTCTTGAAGAGGCAATTCTTCCGCAAGCTTCGGACGTCTTGGATACCATTCTGGAAATCGCCAATTACTAACGCGACCGATTGAGAAAACCCGGAAACACGAAAGACCAGTGAGTAAGATTATCAACTCCTTCACTGTCAGCATCAAAACAACTGTCTTGTTTCTAGGCCTGTGGGTGGTCATTACTAATGCATCGCACCACCTTGAGTATCTTCGACCATCCGGGAGTCTTCCTCCACATGTTGTTGGCCAATTCAGAGATGCCTCCGTATTCCAACAATCCACCTCTGGCAAATACTTAGTCTTCGACCGTGGATCACAATCAGTCTATCGAATCGATCGCCAAGCGGAATCGGCAATAGAAATCGTCAACATTGGTCCTGAAGAAGGCCACATTCTCGGTGCCAGTGCATTCGACGTAGGCCCAAATGATCGTTTCGTCGTCGCCGATGCACCGAACGGGCGAGAACGCGTTCAAATATTCGACGTTACCGGAAAACGATTCGGGAGTTTCCGCTTGCCTGGACAAGCTGCAGCTCGTGTCACTCTCGGCAATATCGTTTTAAATGGCATTGGCTCTCTTTCCTTTACCGGCAATACCATTCTCATGAATCAACCCGAACTCGGTGGCCTGATAACAAAATTCAGCTTACGTGGACAGCCCTACCACACCTTTGGGACATTTCGACAGACCGGATATGAATCAGAACGAGATTTGCACCTGGCACTCAATAGTGGCCTCCCACTCACAAGTTCGACTGGCGACTACTATTTCGTCTTTCAGACCGGCAGACCAATGTTCAGAAAATACGATGAATCCGGAACCTTGCTCTTTGAACGGCACATCGAAGGAGTTGAGGTCGATTCACTTGTCAACAACTTACCTACAGTCTGGCCTCAGAGAACCGATCCTGATGGGCGAACACTCCCGGTCGTTCCGCCCAGTGTCAGAACAGCCGCAGTTGATCAATCTGGAAATCTCTGGGTTGCCTTGTCGGTCCCGTTTCTATACGTCTATGATGCCACCGGCGAAAAGATTCGCAGCATTCGCCTCGAGGCCGCGGGACTTGTCTCCGTCTCAAGCATGTATTTTCCAGATGAAAAAACAATGCTAGTTGCACCTGGTGGCTACGAATTCACCGTTTGGTAACAGCCGCACGCTCAGGCAAACATCGAACCAGCAATAAGGCCAGCTGAAAATAGTCCGACCCGCAGTGTACCCTACGGATATGTTTGTGACGTCCATCTACTGAACTTGGCGTGTTTCGACTTGTTTAAGTGCTTCGTCGATCAATCCCCGATTATCTTCTTTTGTAAGATTTCGACGAATTAGCTTCGATGCAATCGACAATGACAATTCAACGGCTTCTTCTCGAATCTGTAAAACTGCTCGACCTGTTTCCAGTTGAATCTGTCGCTCAGCATTCTGAATGATTGATTGCGCCTCGTTCTGTGCCTCCTGACGCAAGTCATCTCGAACCTTCGCTGCATCGCTCCGCGTCTCAGACAAGATTGAATCTGCTTCTACTCGAGCCTTCACAAGAATGGCTTCCGCGTCGCTCTGGACCTGCTCAAGCTCTTTCCGAGCTTGAGCAGCGTCATCCAGTGATTTACGAATGCCCTCTTGCCGCTCTTCAAGTGCAGCAAGTAATGGCCCCCAGGCAAACTTT
>CAYFJM010000106.1:0-6743 GCA_964343415.1 uncultured Vicinamibacteraceae bacterium
TCTGCATCGTGAAATTTATCTGATACGTCACAATACGAGTTCCGGATGATTAGCTTTGCCCGACGCATTCCCAACGCACTTGTTTTTATCGCCGGCCTTATTCTTTTTGCTCAGTTGATTAGCTACGTTCTCCCGGCTGGTGAGTACGACCGCGATGGCGACCGAGTAATAGCGGGCACGTATCAGACGGTTGAAGCGGCCCCGCTTTCACCAATTGCATTTCTTACGGCGATTCCCAAGGGATTAGCAGAGGCACAAGACATTATCTTTTTTGTGTTCATTGTCGGTGGCGCCATCGGGATTGTTCGTGCGACGGGAGTCGTTGATGCGCTTATCAGTTCGGCACTTCGACGCACAGGAGAGCAACCGGAAGGACTTGTTGCTGTCATGGTTGGAATTTTTGCGCTCGGGTCATCGACCATTGGGATGGCGGAGGAATATTTACCGTTCGTTCCGATACTTGTAACGATGTGTCTTGCGTTGAAACTGGATGCCGTCGTGGCGGTTGGCATCATTTATATCGGGGCGGGTGTTGGCTACGCGTGTGCTGCGCTCAATCCATTCACCGTCCTTATTGCTCAGGACATTGCAGCTGTGCCTCTTACGTCCGGCCAGTCGGTCCGATGGCTGCTGCTGCTGACCTGTGTAGGAGTTGGGGTGCACCACCTTTTTCGCTATATGTCGAGGCTCAGGGCAGACCCACACTCAAGTTTTGTTGCTGATGTTGACTATGAAGGATTCACATTGCTTTCCACTAATACTCTGACAAGTCGACACGGTGTGATCATTGCGTTACTGATCGTTGCGAGTGCTGGATTTGTGTGGGGTGTTGCGACCCAAGGGTGGTATGTCGGCGAGCTGTCTTCGATGTTTCTTGCCATTGCTCTGGCGACAACTCTTATCGGTGGACTGGCTGTGAATACGGCGGCGCAGTCATTCTTGATGGGTGCGGCGGAGATGACGACTACCGCACTACTGATAGGCTTTGCTCGTGCAATTCAGGTGGTCCTGACGGATGCTCAGGTCATCGATACAGTGATTTACGGGTTAGCGCAGCCTCTAGCTCTTTTGCCAGCTCACGGAGCGGCGGTCGCGATGTTGGGTGTGCAGACGGTGTGCAACCTATTTGTTCCATCAGGTTCAGCACAGGCCTATGTCACGATGCCCGTGATGGCCCCACTAGCTGATTTAACTGAGGTGACGCGGCAAACAGCCGTGTTGGCCTATCAGTTTGGTGATGGGTTTACCAACATGATTGTCCCCACCAATGCGCTACTGATGGGGATTTTGGCCTTGGGACGAATCCCCTATTCACGATGGGTTCAGTTCGTTGCGCCACTGCTTGTTAAATTCTACGGTGTTGCGATAATTGCCCTCATTTTGGCAGTGCAGTTTGGCTACTGAGATTTGGTGCTCTCTACTTTGTGGTTCTAGGCAGTAAGATGTGTGGTTCATGATGTTATTTGCACGATATGCCCAGACGAGGTATGCCATTTTTGTGGTGGCTGGACTGTTGTTTGTCGGATGCAGTTCGCCGTCAGAGAACGAGCCGACAGCTGTTGCTGGCAGTAGTGACGAACCGGCGACTGTGTTCGAGGTGCCATCCGATGGCGTGACGCTTCGGTTTGTTGATGCTCCCGCCTCGGTGGGACCACTCACGATGCAGACCATTGATGGGGAGCTCTTAGACATGTCCGACCTGCGCGGAAAGGTCGTACTGGTTAATTTCTGGGCGACGTGGTGTGGCCCGTGCCGTGAAGAAATCCCATATCTTGCGCGTTTGACCGAACGCTACCCCGAGCACTTGGTTGTTATAGGTGTCTCCGAGGACGCGGGTGGGGTTGATATGGTCGAGGCATTTGCCGATCAGTATGGGGTGAATTATCCGATTGTGATGTCGACACCTGAAATCAAACGAGCGTTCCCAGGTGTTTTTGCATTGCCCACATCGTTTGTCGTTGACCCCGATGGACAGATGGTCCAAACCCATGTGGGTTTAATCAGCCCGGTTATTTTGGAGCAGGAAACTCGGTATTTAAGTTCGTTGTCGAATAACGCAACAGTTGAGACCGTTGCGGCCAGTAGCCAAATTCGCTTGGCTAACGCCGCGCAGGCGACCGAGATTCCTGGTGTCGACCTGTCCGTGTTGACGCCAGATCAACGTGAAGAGGCACTACGCCGACTTAACGCGGACGGGTGTCCGTGTGGCTGTCAACTAACGTTGGCACAGTGTCGCATCAACGATTCATCATGCGGTATCAGTCCACCGATTGTTGAAAAGATTGTTGCTGAGATTGCCGCTGGCAATTGAAGGGCGGCATCCTTTCATCGGCTTACGAATGTCGCGATAGGGTTTCCACCCAGAGTGATTCATTTGTCAGGTTTTATTTAGACCTCAGACGTTCGGGCGATGGCTGTTCCACTAGTCGCAACCTTGTAGTCGGGTGTTGGTCTGGATTCGTCGGTTCCTTGACCAAACAAGCGTTTTGGAATTTGCTGAAAATCATCGAGGATCACGTAAGAGATGGGTACGAGGAACAGCGTAATAAAGGTTGCGAAGAGCACGCCGAATGCCAGCGAGACGGCCATCGGTACCAAAAAAGCAGCTTGCATACTTCGTTCTAGCATCAGCGGCACCAAGCCGAAGAAAGTAGTTAACGACGTCAGCAGAATCGGGCGAAATCGATGACTGCCCGCTTGTCGGACGGCTGTGGCGATGTCGTGCGATTCGGCTCGCCGGCGGTTAATGAAATCGACCATAACCAAACTGTCGTTCACGACGACACCAGTCAATGCCACTAGGCCAAACATGGACATCAAAGTAACGTCAAGGCCCATCACCATATGGCCCCAGATGGCACCAACGAGGCCGAATGGAATGGCCCCCATGATGATGGTTGGCTGCACATAGGATTTCAGTGGAATGGCAAGAAGTGCAAAGATCATGAATAGTGCCAAGATAAAGCCCGTCTGGAGCCCACCGACGGCATCTCTCTGTTCTGCCTGAGCACCTTCAAAGGTATAAAAGACGCCTGGGTACTCGGCGAGGACTTCGGGGAGGATACGATTTTCGAGATCGGCAATCACCTGTCCTCCCGAGGTAACATTGGCGTCAACTGCTGCCGTGACGTTAATAGCTCGATTTCGGTCGACTCGTTTGATCGAGGCAAAGCCACGTCCAGGTTCAACTTGAGCGACCTGACGGAACGGGACTTCTCCACCTTCAGGTGTTCTAATTCGCATGTCTTCGAGATTGCCAAGAGAACGCCGGCTCTCTTGAGGATAGCGAACCATCACGCGGATATCGTCTCGCCCACGTTGTATGCGTTGTGCTTCTTCACCGTAAAACGCTTGTCTAACTTGGCGTCCGAGGTCTTGCAACGTAAGCCCTAAGGTTTCTGCCCCAGGCTTAATACCGAGTTTGAGTTCGTCTTTTCCGGCTTGAAACGAATCTGTAATTTGGTAGACACCTGCGTATTCTGCTAAACGTTGCTTGACTTCGTCTGCCGCATTACGGAGGCGGTTAATATTCGGTCCAGCCAACTGAACGTTAACATCCTCGCCTGGCGACATGATTGACATTTTGAAGTTGACTTCGGTGGCCTCCGGGATGGGCCCGGTTGCATCGCGCCACATCAAGCCGAGTTCTTCACTTGTGTAGGCTCGAGTTTCCGCGGGCGCCAGTTCAATGGTGACTTCACCAAGATTTGCCGATGTTGCGTCTTGGATCCGACCCATTGGTCCACCCCCACGCGACTTCATCGGTTGGTCTCCAACGGATGCGGACACGTGCCGAAAGTAGTCCATACCCGTTTCCTGCATCAGTTGCTCTCTAAGTGAGGCGGCCCCGGCTTCTAGTTTTTCGACAGCGTCCCCAGTTCCTTGAACGGGAGCGCCGAGCGGCATGGTGATTGAAGCAGCCATGAAGTCTGCTTCAATCGACGGAAAGAAACGGAAGGTCGTCCATCCGCCCAGTACCATTCCGATCGTCAAGACGAGCGTTGAGACACCTACTGCGGCAGTCAGGTATCGCCACTTGATTGCACGGGCGAGTACTGGTTCGTAGACAATTCGGATAAAGGTTTTAAGCCCATTTGAGAAGAAACTTTGAAATCGGCGCCAGAGTCCAGGTTTACGTGGAGTAGGTGTATGTGACAGGTGGGCTGGCAAAATTCCTAGTGATTCGACCAATGAAAAAATTAAACATGGGATAACGATGAGTGGAATAACGCGGAAAATCTTTCCCATCATCCCTGGAACAAACATCAAGGGTAGAAATGCCGCGACTGTTGTTAGGACAGCAAAAATGACGGGTTTGGAAATTTCTTGTGCGCCGTCGATGGCCCCGCGCATGTTCGATTTATGTCCGTGTGCTTCCTGGTGTCGGTAAATGTTTTCACCAACAATGATCGCGTCGTCAACCACAATACCCAGTACTAAAATAAAAGCAAAGAGCGACATGACATTAACGGTGACATCCCCAACCGGCATGAGGGCCATCGCGCCGAGAAAGGAGATGGGAATACCAAGACTGACCCAGAATGCCAACCGCAGCTCGAGAAACAGTGCGAGAACGGCAAACACCAGGATAAAGCCGGTAATGCCATTCCTCAGCATCAGCGAAAGCCGGTCGTCTAGTACTTCGGCTTGATCCTGCCAGATGGTTAATGACACCCCTTGTGGTAAACGTGCCTGAGTGGTCTCGATGTAGTTACGGGCCGCGGCAGCAATGTCTAATGCGCTTTGGTCTCCGGTACGAAAGACAGAGACCATGACGGTTGGCTCGACATCGAAGCGGGCGTATTGGTCCGTTTCGGCAAACCCATCGACCACCGTTGCGACGTCTCCGAGTTGTAAGCGGCTACCATCGGCACGTGTCCACAGTACGAGGTTTTCGTATTCCTCACCTCGGTACGCTTGACCGAGTGTTCGTAGCAGGATTTCACCGCTATCGGTTTTAACCGAGCCGCCTGGAAGGTCAAGGGAAGAACGACGCACGGCGTCCGCGACTTGATCGAACGTCATGCCGTGCCGGCGTAATGCAACCTCAGACACCTCAATAGAAATTTCATAGGGTGGTGCGCTGACGATGTCGACCTGCGTAATTTCCGGAAGACCAGCGAGTTCGTCACGTACCTGTTCGGCGACTTCCTTTAAAGTGAAAATATCGACCTGACCGGAAATCGAAATGTCAGTTACCTGATTTCTGGCCGTTAGTTCCGTAATGATCGGTTTTTCGGTTTCGATGGGAAATGTTGTAATCGCATCGACATTACTTTGAATGTCGTTAACGACCCTTCTTGAATCGGCGCCGAGTTCAAGTTCAACCATGACGGTCCCCGCTCCCTCGGCGGCCGTGGACTGAATTTCTTTAATGCCATCAAGTCCCTGTATCGCTTCCTCAATACGGATGACGACGGCTTCTTCAACTTCTTCGGGTGCTGCACCGAGATACGGAACCGAGATGCTGATACGGTCGAGTTCTATCTCGGGGAACACTTCTTCAGTGACGCTCGTGATTGCGATAAAACCAGTCACGCCGATAAAAATCATCAAGAGGTTGGCTGCGACGCTGTTACGCGCCATCCATTCAATCATTGCTTTCATAGCTGGTCCCCTACAACGCGAAAGAGCCGATGTGTGCTTTGAGCAGTCGTGCCTGTATCAGTTAGTGTTGTTGAGCCCAACATTTCCGCAAGGGCTGACACAATTTGCTCTGTAAGGCTGGCTACATCATTTGCGCTTCCATCGACTTTGAAAGCATGCACCACGGCATTGCTGTTTTTGTTGCTGATGCGCACGGTTACACGAACGAGGTCGCCAAGTTGCTGAATGCTGCCTGCCATGCTCAAGACTGCAGACTCGTTCGGTGACGTCAGTGTTATCGATTCCATCATCGAGACCTGACTGATTACCTCTTGTGTAATTGTGTTGCCAAGGTTTTGAACGGAGAATCGACTGTCTTCCGTTCCTGCATTCAAGTGCTCAAACGGCACCACTGCGAGTGTTGTGATGTTTGCTGTCACGTCGTGATTGGCAATGGTGCGAACAGACAATAGTTGTTCGAGGACGGCTTTTGCGACTGTCGATTCCAGACTTGAACGTTCGCTTGTGGTGCCGTCGATCTTGATGGCACCCAGGATTGCATCATTCGCTGTGTCAACGATTCTGGCCGTGACGCGTGTCATCGGTCCAATGTGTTGAATGGCTCCATTAATGAGGTAACGAGCATCGCTGTGTTGTGCTGTTGTTGCAATGTTGTCTGTCTGCTGAAGGTGGGTTTCGATGGCATGCCGGACTGCTGTTCCCAATCCATTACCACCTTCTAGATTTAAATCTTCGAACGGAACGACTGCGATCGCATTTGAAGGTACGGTTACCGGAACTAATTCCGGAGGCGTTGGAATTGCGCGGTTGTTTTCCACAAGCGTTTCTTGAAGCTCTTCAGGCGAAACGGGTGTGTCAGCGACCAGTTCCTCTTCGACGGGTTCGGGGTCTGGCGGAATTGCGGTTGGTGGATCAGGCGTCGTTGAGTTGTCCACGACTACCGGCTGTTGGGAATTTGTCGTTTGCGTAACGTCAGTGATTTCCGAATCTGGCGACTCGGTAGTGTCGTTTGATGTCAATGCGTCAAGCCACGCTGGGCGGGGAGTGGATTGACTGTCGGCGGATACGTCGTCAGGCAATGAAAGCGTATCGTCTCGATCGGCCAGGCGATCTTGCGTGGCCGGGTTTGTCGCTTG
>CAYFJM010000107.1:0-6706 GCA_964343415.1 uncultured Vicinamibacteraceae bacterium
AGCTTGTGAAGCTTGACCAGTCGACCGGTAAGATGACCGAGTGGACAATCCCGCAGCAAAACGCCGAGCCGTATGACGTCGCACCAGACCCCGAGGGCAACATCTGGGCGCCAGATGTTGGCCAGCGGACCGACGGTGAGGTCGGTGCCACGCTTTGGCGGTTCAATCCGAAAACTGAAGAGTTCACGTTCTATCCGAAACCGCAGCGACATGCCGATTCACCGAAGATTCAGGTGACGCGTGATGGTGCCGTCTGGTACTCGCCCCGTGGAAGTCGAGAAGCCCCGGCGTTTGGAGTGCTTTATCCAGACATGGATAAGATCGACGACCTTGGCGCCTATTATGAGTACGGACCGCCAGGGTATCCGTTTGAAGTTCCGTCGGTTTCGATGCCAACGAACGAAGAGTAATGCGGTTCTGAAGTTGCTGATGGGGTCGACGAGAGTGTCATGCTCTCGTCGGCTACCGCGACCCTGCTATGCGGTACGGAACTGGGCGTGCGACAGTTGACTGTTCCGGCGCAGTAGACTGACTGCAGCGTTGCCTGTTTGCTGGTAGTCGTAACAACAAGAGTGACATCATGAAAAATATTGCTCCGCTTTTGGTGCTGCTGTTCATTGGGCACGGTGTGGGTTCGGCTCAGACGATGCAGGAATTGATCGATGACAAAGCGAATACTGAGCACGTGCTTACTCAAAGCATGGGGTATGACCGACAGAGCTACAGCCCGTTGGATCAGATTAATCGAAATACAATAAACAGGCTGGTGCCCATCTGGAACGCCAGTCTGATGAATGATTTCGGCGAATTGGCTGCGCCTACCGTCTATAACGGTGTGATGTACGTCATTAATGGACAGTGGACCTTTGCGATTGATGTTGAGACTGGTCGGCAGGTGTGGCGCACGCCGGTACAACTTGAATCAGGGGCAACACGCACACCATTTAATAGAGGCGCCGCGACCATCTACGACGGCAAGCTGTTTCGCGTCACGGTTGATAACCACATACTCGCGCTTGACATGCAGACTGGCGAAGAAATCTGGAATGAAAAATTTGCCGAAGCAGCGGAGGGCTACTATGCCACGGGCGCACCCATCGTTGCTGATGGCGTCGTGATATCCGGTATGGCCGGTGGCGAATCGACGACGAGAGGGTTTCTTGATGGTTGGGCCCCTGAGACTGGAGAACATTTGTGGCGCCGTTACACCATTCCTGAACCAGGTGAACCAGGTTCTGAGACATGGCCGGTTGATGGCGATGCTTGGAAGTACGGCGGCGCACCGACCTGGCGGTCTGGGTCCTATGATCCGGAACTGAATCTTGTCTACTGGGGAACCGGAAATGCCGAGCCATACGACCCTAGACCACGAGGCGAGTTAGACAGTTTGTATTCATCAAGCGTTCTGGCCATTCGACCGCAGACTGGGGAAATTACCTGTTTTTACCAGTACACCCCCAACGATGTGTATGACGTTGATGGTGCTGATGAGCATGTGCTTGCAGATATGGAAATCGATGGACAGTCACGAAAGGTGATGATCCAGGCGAACAAGAACGGGTTTTTGTATGTGCTCGATCGTACCAACTGTGAATTAATTGCTGCGCATCCCTATGTCAAAGTAAATTGGGCGACTCATGTTGATCTGGAGACTGGCCGCCCGGTGTTGACGGATCTGTACGATCAATTTCTGGCTGGAAAAGAGGTGCAAATCTGGCCGTCGCGCGGTTCGAACGCCGTGCCAATCGCCTTTAATCCGAATACGGGACTGGTCTACACCACTTCGTGGCACGTGCCGCGTATTCAAAAGATCGCTCCGACAGAATTTGTTATCGGGAGAGGTTCGACGGGCGTGGCAGCCAGAATTCCTCCAGTCGAGCCAGGAGATTTACTCGGTCATTTCCTGGCAATTGATCCGTTGACCGGCGAGAAGCAGTGGGAGAAACCACTGATTAACTTTCCGAGTTCGGCCGGGATGTTGTCGACTGGTGGAGGGGTGGTTTTTAGTGGGAAGTTGACCGGAGAATTTGTTGCTCTGGATGATGTGACCGGTGAAACGTTGTGGGAGTTCAAAACTGGTTCGAGTGTCAACTCCACGGCGATTACTTATACCCACAATGGTCAGCAATATGTGAGTGTAACGTCTGGGCTGGGTGGCGGTTTGGCCAACCGCTATGCTCGAGGAATGATTCCAACTGGTGGTTCCGTATGGACATTTGCGCTAATGTCGGAGTAATGCTGACAGAGTTGGAAACGTCAGGTTGGAAGCCTGGGACGCTAGTGTTTTGACGAGTTCTGATGATGTTTCGACGTCGATAAAGGCCACCCCACCTGTGTCGTCGGTGAACCCATAAGTCAGTCTGAATTGACCAGGCCCTGTGTTTATTTTTGAAAGAGGTTCAACGTGCCTTTTTGGTTGTCTTCAGATGGGGCCAAACGTTCATGTGCCTCGAAATAAGCCATGTTGCCTTATTTGAACGAATGGATTGCCATAATGACTGTTTCAGATTGTAGGCATGCATGAAAAACAGTTCTAGGGATTTCTTTCGGTGGGACTAAGTGAATGTGAGTGTTATTCGTGTGGTCTAGCGAATTAGACTCATGCAGCAATTCATGACTAGCAACCTGGCTGATGTAATAAGGGGTTTTGTTGAAGGCTGTCAGCGGCTCTTGGCGGTTCGACTCCAGCTTCTCGTATTGGTGGCATTGTGCTTAGTGATTACCGTTCCGGCGATCGACGATTTGAATATTTTGCTTAGCAGGAACTTTGTGCGGCAGTACGCGATACCGAGTTTTCAACCGGAACCTTTATCGTTTGCACGTATCGCCCCGTATTTTTGGAGCTGGCCATTCTATGCGACAGGGTGGGTTTTTTTGCTCGGTGGCTTACTTGAAGTAATCATGCGCCGAGAAGTTTCGGAAACCAGGTTATTTATTCGATCGTGTAGGCGCTATTTTTTACGGTTTGTGCGTCTCTTACTACTTGAATTCTGTCTCAAGGGTCTTGTACTTTTCATTGGACTGGACATTCTGAACTCTAACCCAGGCGATTCGATTTCGGTGGTCAGACCATTCTGCCTGTTGTTGATTGTCCTATTTCTGGGGTTGGGCACGGTTGTATTCACTTATGCGACCATCCGTACTTTTGCGGAAGATCGCTTGAGCATGATTGGGTCGGTGGTGGTTGCTGCTCGTTTCGTGAAGCGCCGGTTCGGCTCAGTTGTAATACTGACACTACTAAATATCGGTGTCTTCACGCTTGGAGTAGTTGGTGCGGTTCTGATTGTCCAGCCAGAGACTATTAATGACGTGCCATTATTTTTTTCATTTCTGTGCATCGTTCAACTGATGACTGTGCTCACGACCTATTCATCAGCGATGTCGTACGTTGAAAATCAGTTCGGTAGTTACAGAGTGATGAATTGTTAAAGCTTGAGTAGCTGGATAAATGAATGTCAGTAGTGAACAGTGCGAGAAAAATCGAGGGAGAAACGTTGTGTTGTTGACGCGTCAGTAACACCGCGTAGGCATTTAGGCAGTCAGGCTAATGCTTGGATGCGTTCTGAAGCTATGGCTAGCGTATCTAGGTGTCGACAAAACGCAAAGCGAAGATACTGATCGCCATCCTGGCTTTTTGCGTAGAAGTTGTCACCTGGGACAGTGGCAACTCCAATCTGTTTGATCAGGTGCATTGCGGCGTCCATGGGGCACAAGTCTTTAAGGACTGGCACCTCTTTAAAATTTGCGAATAGGTAATAGGCCCCTTGGGGTAAGACAAAGCGAAAGCCGACAGAAGAAAGTGCATCGGTTAATACCTTCCGTTTTTGGGCAAAGTGGGGGCCGAGTGTCAGGAAATACGATTCTGGTTCGGAAAGTAAGCACGCGGTCGCGTGTTGAAGAGGCGTAGGTGCTTGTATGACCAGTGTGTCGTGCACGGCACGAATACGTTCGGTAAATCGTTCTGGTGAAATAACCCAACCGACTCTCCACCCAGTAGCGTTAGCGGTTTTTGAAATCGAATTAAGAATGATGGTGCGTTCTTTCATCAATGGCAGTGTTGAAATTGATTGGTGCCGAATACGATCAAAAATAATGTGCTCGTAGATTTCATCGGAAATGACAATGAGATCGTGCGCCAACGCAACTTCAGCAATGATTTTGAGCTCAGACGTTCCAAAGACCATGCCCGTTGGATTATGAGGTGAGTTTAAAATAAGAAACCGTGCATTCTTGGCTGTCCGGTGTAGTTCGTCGGGATCGAAGTGCCAGTGGGTATTGGTATTGTTTTCACGAAGTGTAACTGGTCTGGGTGACAGTCCGAAAAGCTCGGCCTGTGATGGGTACATTTCATGAAATGGCTCAAAAATAACGATGCTATCTCCAGGTTTACCTAAAGCCGAGAGCACGGATGCAAGACCTTCGGTTGAGCCAAGAGCAACAGTTATTTCGCTGTCTGGATTCACCTGTCGTCCGATCCACTGATGGGTATATGAAGCGATGGCGTTTCTAAGTTCTGGAATCCCAAATGGATAGGAGTACTGATTGAATTCGTCGTAATGTCCTTGAAATTGAGCGAGTTGTTCACGAAGTATGGCGCTAGGATTGTCGAAATCGTTACATCTCGCTTCATTAAGTCGATCAACCTGAACGCGGTTTCCTCCGAGTAAAGTAGCGACGGCACTCCAGATCAACGGAAAAGGAGGGGGCTCATCAGTAAACCCTTGAGACAAATTAACGGCGCCATGTTTGTTGGCAAGTCGTGTCATACGCCGAATAACGGATTCACTGATCATAAGGGTAGCGATACACAGTTCACGGCATTTAGAGGCGAGAACTGCTTTCTATTTATCATCGCGATGGTAACCTTTTTGGCAGGAAATGCGAATGGTGGCCATGGTTTCGCGGCGAATGAGTTCTTCAGTGCTACGAGACGGTTGTTTAAGGTGTTTTTGATTCTGATGCCTTGAGTTATCCTTTTCGTGTCGAAGGTGACTTATGATTAAGCGTATGGCGAAGGTACAGATTTTTCACAATAAGTATTGAAACTCGTCAGTCAATGCCGTGCGCATTGCTCAAGAATTGGGTGTGGAGTTCGAGGAGGTGAACTACATAAAGACACCTCCAGATGCGGTAGTATTACGTTCGATTATTGCTAAGTTGGAAGACCCTCCAACTGCATTGGTTCGTCGCGACTCAAAATTTAAGAAGCTAGAACTCGGAGAGGACGATGTTGCGACGGAAGACCAGGTAGTCGATATTTTGGTGAAGCACAAACAGTTGTTGCAACGTCCACTGATTGTGACTGAGGACACTGCCATTATTGGTCGACCCAAGGATCGTGTACGCGCACTTCTGAGCTAGGCCTTTGAACAGCACATTGTCCGGAGACGATACTGCTTGGATCCAATGGGCTGTTAAGGAAATCAGGGCGGACTATTCGAGGTCGTCTGATACTCATTTATTGAAATGTGTGCTTCCTCTTCTTGAAGAACACGATATTCATCTTTATTTCAAGGATGAATCAACGCATCCCACACGAAGTCTGAAACATCGGCTTGCACGCTCACTTTTCTTGCACGGTTTGTGTAGCGGGTGGATTGGGCGAGACCAACCCATAATTGAAGCATCGTCTGGATCCACTGCAGTTTCCGAGGCGTATTTTTGTCGGTTGCTAAGTCTGCCTTTTATAGCAGTCGTACCTGAGGACATTTCACCAAACAAGATCAAGGAAATTGAGTTTCTCGGGGGCCAAATAAATCGGACTTCTTCGGCAAATATTTATGATCGTGCCATGCAATTGAGCGATGACTTGGGTGGCTATTACATGGATCAATTCGTACGAGCTGAGCAAGCGACGGATTGGCGTGGCAATAACAACATTGCCGAAAGCATTTTCCAGCAACTGATTCATGAGAAATATCCCGTGCCACGGTACATCGTTGTTGGTGCTGGTACTGGAGGGACCAGTGCCACAATTGGACGATACATTAGGTATTTTTTACTTGATGGTCATCGTCCGAAACTAATCGTTGCCGATCCAGAACGATCGGTTTTTGCTGATTATTTTCGGACCGGAGATGATACGTTGACGTCGGAGATGGGCGGCCGTATCGAAGGGATTGGCCGTCCCCGTGTCGAGCGGTCATTTATCAGAGATGTTATTGACGATGTAATGTCGGTGTCTGATGCGGCGAGTATTGCAAGCATGCGCTTTGTTGAAGGATTGTTGGGAAAGAAAGTCGGTGGTTCTACAGGCACTAATGCTTTCGCAGTGTTCGACCTCATTAGCCAGATGATTGAGTCGGGAACACCTGGCAGTGTCGTTACGCTACTTTGCGACGATGGAGAACGGTATACAGATACATACTATTCGGATCGTTGGTTGCAAGAACAAGGCCTTGATATCGCTCCTTATCTTGAGCGTATTGAGCAATTCGGACGTACCGGGAAACTGTGACCGACGTGGTTGAACGCAATTACTGGTGCCTTGAAAAATCGCTAGACTTCGTGTAAAAGTAAAGCAAGTGACATTGAGAGAGATTCGCGCCGTCGTTTGGGTCGGTGTTCTTTTAGTGGCCGCCGTTGTATTGCCAGTGACGCACGGCCTACATGAGACTGTCGATCACGATTGCACGCTGTGTCAGTTACGGCATTCTTCGATTGGCGATGTTGCTCAGGTTCAAACGGTTGCCGCCTGCGTCGAAAC
>CAYFJM010000108.1:0-6598 GCA_964343415.1 uncultured Vicinamibacteraceae bacterium
TAGTGTGCAGTTGCTGTTTAAGCAGCGAGGGGATGGAACAGGATATGAAGTTGTGTGGAGAACGGAGACTGCCATCCGAGCTTGAAGCCGACGTTGAGGCGGTTGCAAGGAAATGGGACGGCGAGGGGCTATTGGAACGAGTTTGGTTCCGCGACAGTCAGGTGTGGACCGGGCGCGATGAGTCACGCTGGTTAGGCTGGCTCGACGTTCCCGAGGTTCCCACGGTGGTCGCTAAACGATTAGAAGTGTTCCGAGAACGACTCAAGAAAGATGGTATTCGTTGCGTTGCCGTGTTGGGCATGGGTGGTTCGAGCGTATTTCCACGGATGGTTCAGCGCGTGTTCCAAGGCCAAGGTGACATTGAACTGCGAGTCCTTGACTCCACGGACCCTGCCCAAATACGAACATTCGAATCAACCACGGATTTATCGCATACCGTTTTCGTTATTTCGAGCAAATCTGGCACGACGCTAGAGACACGTACGTTCTATCAATATTTTATGTCACGGTTGGAGACGGCAGTGGGGGCAGATGTTGCACCGAGTCGGTTCGTTGTCGTCACTGATCCCGGGAGTGAGTTGGACGTGTTAGCGAACCGACTGTGTTTTCGTGCGAGTTTTCATGGTGAAGTCTCCGTCGGCGGTCGGTATTCGGCCTTGACATATTTTGGAATGCTTCCGGCAGCGGTCTTGGGCTGTGATGTCAAGGTGATTCTGGAGCGGGCACACCAGATGGCTGGCGCGTGTAGATCGACTAATAGCGCTACAGAGAATCCTGGCGTCCTGTTGGGCTTAATACTTGGATGCGCGGCAAAGCTAGGACGGAATAAGTTGACGCTTGTCATCTCCGACTCCTTGAGTGGCTTTGGCGCCTGGATTGAGCAGTTGATTGCGGAATCGACTGGGAAATCTGGTATTGGGTTGATTCCGGTCGTCGGTGAAGGACTGGGCGCGCCTAACAGGTATGGGACAGATAGGATTTTTATCGGGATAGGTCTTAGTGGAGAAGACGATACCGAGACTGACATTGCATTGACACGCCTGGCCGATGCAGGGCACCCGGTCGTTCGTTTTTCGCTTGAGTCAACGTACGACATAGGTGCTGAGTGTTACCGCTGGAAGTTTGCTACGGCCGTTGCCGGTGCGGTGATGAAGATTCACCCGTTTAATCAACCGGATGTTGAAGGCACGAAACTCGTAACTAGGAGATTAATCGAACGGTATGACACTGGTCGCGCGGCGACATCGCAGTCGGCGGTAATGACGCAGCAATACGGCACGGGTCAAATTTCGCTTTATGCGCCGGGCGTGTATGGTCGAGGCCTTGGGCGCCTGGTGCCAGATAAACCAACGATGAAGGACGTGTTAGCGGCGCATTTCGCGCAGGTGCGGAGCGGAGATTATGTGGCATTACTCGCGTATTTGGAATGGTGCGATCCATATCGCCGAATTTTGGACCGACTGCGTTTAGGTATTCGCACGTCAACTGGCGCGGCAACGACTGTAGGTTTCGGACCACAGTTCCTTCATTCCACCGGGCAGGTGCATAAAGGGGGGCCGCAGAACGGCTTATATTTGGTTCTCAGCTGTAGCGATATAGTTGATGTAGAAGTGCCGGGTGCGTGCTATACCTTTGGGCAGCTAAAAGGTGCGCAACTTCTGGCGGATGAGGACATGCTGACACGGCGGAGACGCCGTTATCTTCGGTTGCAAGTTGATGGTGATGTGGCGGACGGCTTGGTAGCGTGCAGCGACTTGCTTCGAGAAGCACTGGGATCGACAGAGTGACTAGACTTGCATGATCGTCGAATTCTGCCCACGCACAGTGTGTAGACGGCGGTTCGCACCCAGCACAAGTTGACGGTTCTAGTCAGGTGTGTTTGCTAGTCGTTGTGCGATCGCTGTAAAAGCCGTTGCGTAGCGAACGAGTTCTGATAGATCAACTGCAGATGGCCATCGGTCATGCGGGTGATGAAATAAACCGTTATTTCCAATAATGGAGATGTAGTTACCGCCACCCTCAAATACTGCATGAGCTTCACCTGCAGGCTCATCGGCCAGACTGCGTTGTCTTGGAGCCGTAACGCCCGCGGTGGAAAGTTCGGAGAGTGCAAGTTGCTGAAGTTCAGAAGATGATGTTTGTAGCATCGGGTTTGCGCCAACGGCCGCACCAAAGTTGGCTCCAAGATGGATCCAGGCAATGGCACTGGTCAATAATCTCGAACGGGTGCGTATGAATTCACGAAGGCCATAATGACCGAGTTCGTGACCCGTCGATGCAACAAAGACCACGGTGCGGACTGGAGTCGGTCCAGTAGTTATCGCCCGAATCATTTCGAGCCAAACAGCGATGCCGCCACCTCGCTCTGAAGCACAGGTCCACCATCCACTTCGAGGTGTCATCACGATCAACGGTGCGAGACCAGGCTGAGAGCCGAGTGCTGTAGCGGTGACATTGAAGACTTCTTCTGGGCGCCTTGTGAGGTGAAGGACAAATTTTGCCGATCCGCCAACGGAAGCAACCTGCCTCAACATTTCGCGATGCTGGCTAGCGACCTGCAGGACAGGCGGACCAAAGGGGTCTGTAAAATTCGGAGCATTCATCAACGCAAGGCCCTCAGGTACACCGTTTTCTGCGCCTCCGGTCACTGTTACGATCGCTTGCTGTTGCGTCGTGCGACGATAATCCAGAAAGGCCGACGGTATACGTGGTCCAGCGTACGTGAGTCCGATGTCTGATGTGGAGTCTTGCTCGCCAAATGTCCCTGTAATTCCTTCCGGCGTCGTGACGCCGCCGTCGTACAGAGGGACTCCATCAATCCGTCGCCCGTTAATTTCGAGAAATGCTGCTTGTGACTCAATTGTAGACACGCCCATCCACTCGAGTTCCGGTACGATGCCGGCATCGTCAACGCGATCAGACAGCCAAAGGCCGCTTTGGGCGTCAACAGGAGAACCAGTTCGATGGTCGCCCTGCGCGTCATAATCGCGGATTATGCGGTTGATCCGATTGTAGGTTTCGTTTTCGGCAATCGTAGGATTTTGCGCAAAACCAGAGGTAGACCAGAGTGAGGACATTGCGAACGCTGAAAGAGATCGTAAAAACTGTTTTCGATCTAATTCAAACGTGGCGCCGTGCAGTGTTTGAGAGGGCTTAGTGTAAGGGGTCATAGATGCGAACTCATGAGAAGGTGAGTAAATGGATGAAGAGTTATTGGCCTTTCCAAATCGGTGGCCGCTTTTCAAGGAAAGAGGAGACGCCTTCACGGAAATCCTCACTGCTGTAGCAGCGTCCAATCCAGTCGTGACCAAGTTTCGGATCGATGCGTCGGTGGCGTTGAATTCGATCAATCATTTGTTTTGTAGCCCGGATCGTTAAAGGCGCGTTAGCTGCGATGGTATCGACATATTCCGAGATCACATCTTCGAATTCCTCGAATTCGACTGAACGAGTGACTAATCCTGCGATTTCGGCCTCCGTCGCGGAGAATAGGCGTCCTGTATAGAGCATGTCTTTCAGCCGAGTAGGTCCTACGATGTCAAGAAATCTTGCAATATTGGAGGCGGATACGCAATTACCGAGAGTTCGTGCGATGGGAATACCAAAGCGGGACGCCGTCGTGCAGATGCGGATGTCGCAGGCAGCAACCATGACACAACCACCTCCTGTCGTGACACCGTTTATGGCGGCGATGGTAGGCGTCGTGAGGGTTTCGAGGCGTTCGATGACGTTGTCGAGGCGTTTCTCGTAGGCGATTCCGTCACTTTCTTCACGAAATCCACGGAATTGGGCAATATCCGTGCCAGAGACAAACGCTTTGCCGCCTGCACCGCGTAGAATGAGCACCCTAATGGATGGGTTTGCTTCAACGGTCTCACAGTGTTGGAGTAATGATTCATACATCGACCAGGTCATAGCATTACGAGCGTGAGGGCGGTTAAAAGTTATTGTGGCGCTAGCGTCATGCTGTTCAAATAATACTTCCGGTGTAGACACGATGAGTGACTCCTCTCAGGCAGTTAAGTATCTCGATTCACTTCGATACCTTCTGCGAAGGCTATCGAAATGAACGCCGCTCTCGATGGTATCCGTGTTCTGGATGTAACCCAAGTAATGGCCGGTCCGTTTTGTTCAATGTTACTTTGCGACATGGGGGCTGATGTAATCAAGGTAGAAGCGCCTCACGGGGATTCGTCTCGGCGAATGGCGGGCAGTGCCGGTGACGATAGTGCCGCGTTTAATGCGGTGAATAGAGGGAAGCGGGGTATCGTCATCGATCTCAAAACCGCTAACGGTGGGCGACTGCTCAGGCGTTTGGCGGAATCGGCGGATGTCCTGGTTGAGAATTATCGACCCGGAGTAATGAAAAAACTTGGATTGAGCTATGAAGATCTCAAATCCATTAATCCCCGATTGATTTATGCCTCGATATCAGGTTACGGACAGACTGGCCCAGCCTCAGGTAAAGGTGGGTTTGATCTTGTTGCCCAGGGCGTTTCAGGATTGATGTCGGTGACGGGTGAACCCGGACGTCCGCCGGTAAAGGCAGGCATTCCTGTGACAGATCTTGGCGCCGGTTTGTTTGCGCTAACAGGAATTCTGGCAGCACTGCAATACCGGGAACGGTCGGGACAAGGCCAACATATCGACTCTGCATTGGTAGACGCAGGTTTCGCACTCTCCGTTTGGGAGGCTACAGAGTTATTTTCACAAGGAAACGTCCCGGATGCACTTGGCTCGGCCCACCGAATGAGTGCTCCGTACCAGGCGGTGCGTTGTTCGGACGGATATATCACGCTTGGAGCGGCGAATGACCGGTTATTTGAACGATTGGCGGCCGTCCTGGGACATCCGGAGTGGACCGAGGATTCACGATTTCTCGGGGATGCTTGTAGAGTAGAAAATCGAGGTGTTCTGGCTGAAGAGATAGAAAAGGTGACATCCTGTCAGACGAAGGCATTCTGGTTGGCGGCATTAGAGGCGCAGGATATCCCGTGTGGACCTATCAACAATTATGAGGAGGTAAGCAACGATCCACACATCCGCTCGCGGAAGATGATTGTGGAAACTGAGCATCCGAATCTTGGTCGCATTAAGACCCTCGGCACTCCAATTAAGATGTCTGAGACCCCGCTTACACCTGGAAGGCCTGCGCCGTTACTCGGCCAGCATACAGACGAGGTTTTGCAGGAGGTCGGTTATAGCGCGGAGGAACTTTCCGCGTTTCGTGGTGATGGAGTCATTCGGTAAAGCGTAAATGTAAGGATTGAGATTGATGAGCAGCTATTCGATTGCGGTTATTCCGGGGGATGGAATAGGGAAGGAAGTAGTGCCGGCGGCACAACAGGTTGTTGAGGCAGCTGGAAAGCGGTTCGGATTTTCCTGTGCGTGGCACACGTTCGACTGGGGATGCGAACGCTTTGCGAGTGAGGGCGCCATGATGCCAGGCGACGGGTTAGAACAACTTCGTCCCCATGACGGTATTTTTCTCGGCGCTGTCGGGTATCCAGGTGTGCCAGATCACGTCTCGTTGTGGGGGTTACTGATTCCGATCCGGCGTACGTTCGAACAATTCATCAATCTACGGCCTGTTCGGCTTCTCCCGGGTATCAGAACGCCTTTGGCGGATCGGATGCCTAGTGATATCGATTTCGTTGTGGTGCGAGAAAACAACGAAGGAGAATATTCAGAGATAGGTGGTCGACTGTACCGAGGAACTGACGACGAAATGGCGGTGCAGCAGGCCGTTTTTACAAAACGAGGCGTTGATCGTGTAATGCGTTACGCTTTTGAGCTTGCACAACGACGGCCAGCGAGGCATCTAACATCAGCTACAAAATCGAATGGAATTATCCACAGTATGCCGTTTTGGGATGAGCGTTTTCATGCGCTGTCTTCCGAGTATCCGAATGTGACGGTTGCGGAGTTCCATATTGATATTCTGTCAGCGCATTTTGTGCAGCATCCTGACTGGTTCGATGTCGTTGTCGCGAGTAATTTGTTTGGGGATATTCTTTCTGATATCGGCCCGGCGATTGCAGGTTCGATAGGATTAGCGCCGGGGGCGAATATTAATCCCACTAAGGAATACCCGTCGATGTTTGAACCCGTGCACGGCTCAGCGCCAGATATTGCCGGTCAAGGCATTGCGAACCCGATCGGTCAGACGTGGACTGCCGCGATGATGCTTGAGCATTTGGGGCAGCAGGATGCAGCCGACGCGATTCTTCGTGCGATTGAGGCACACGTTGCGGATGGCGGCCTGTTGACCCGTGACCTTGGTGGTCACGCGGGTACCGCTGATGTTGCCCGTGATTTAGAGAATCGGGTAGTCACCGTCTGATTGATTTCGAACCAGTGCGAGGTGTCGTTTAGCCAGGTAGTGAGTACGTAAGTGATGCTGTCACAACACGAGCAAGGATATCGACGCTGGCAACAACTGGCTATGGTTGCCGCGAGCAGCATCGCTGCAGCGTGCGGCGGTTCACCAAGTTCACCAACATCAACGGCACTGCCTGTATCGGCGAGTAACGCTTCATCGCTCTCCGCGATACAAACACAGATTTTTACGCCGAAATGTTCTGGCTGTCATGGACAC
>CAYFJM010000109.1:0-6517 GCA_964343415.1 uncultured Vicinamibacteraceae bacterium
GGCGCAGATCTACTTGCGGAAATGTCCAATGAAAAGATAATTAAGATTGCAGTTACGAACCTTCGAGGGGCCTTTTCAGAGCCTGACTGGAAAGTTACGGGTGCTTCGGTAATTCGAGAACGTCGTGCGACGTTCTCTCTTGCGCCTGGGCAACCATCTCGACCAGAGACCGAGACGAACATTCCTGAATTATTTCTTGCTGGAGACTGGGTTGAAACTGGTCTGCCAAGTACGATTGAAAGTGCCGTCGTGAGTGGACATAGGGCGGCAGAGTCTGCGTATCGATTACTTTCAGACGCTTAAGTAATTGTCAGTATGGTTTTCGGTTTAAGTGCTATATGAATTCTGTCATTGTTCATTATCAAGAAATTGCTCTCAAGGGACGCAATAGACCATGGTTTGTTGAGCGACTTGTCAATAATCTGCGGGAAGTTACTCGCGATCTTGATGTTCAGCAAGTACGACCATTGATGGGGCGGATAGAGATTACATTAGGTCCAGATTGTGATTGGCCCACGCTCCGTGAACGAGTCGGTCGTGTCTTTGGCATCGCAAACTATGCAAAAGCGGGGAGAACGAAACGCGATGTTGATGAGATTGCTTCCATGATTCTGAACGTTCTTGATGAGGAAGAGCGCACTACTACAGCAAGTGTGGAGAGTTTTCGTGTTAGAGCCAGTCGTGCAGACAAATCCTACTACTTGAAATCACCCGAACTTGAACGAGAAGTTGGTGGGCGGGTTAAGCAGTCAAAAGGATGGACCGTCGATCTTGTTAACCCTGACCTTGAGATCCGTGTAGAGGTTCTTCCAGAGTGTGTCTTTTACATGCTGAATAAAGAAAAAGGGCAAGGTGGGCTTCCGACTGGGACGAGTGGAGCAGCCATGTGTCTGTTGTCCGGTGGCATTGATTCCCCTGTTGCAGGTTTTCGACTTATGAAACGCGGATGCCGCGTTCACTTTGTTCATTTCCATGCATATCCCATTCTGTCTCGTACATCGCAGGACAAAACAAAAGAACTTGCTGAGCTTCTTGCACAGTATCAGTTGCGTTCTCGTTTGTACACTGTACCGTTCGGTGAACTTCAACAGCAGGTTGTTATTTCGGTTCCTCCGCCGCTTCGTGTAGTGCTTTATCGACGCCTTATGATGCGAATTGCCGAACGACTCGCCCAGGAATCAGGTGCAAAGGCACTAATTACTGGTGAATCTGTGGGACAGGTGGCTTCTCAAACTCTAGAAAATTTAACCGTCACCAACGAAGTTGTTTCCTTGCCGGTACTCAGACCGTTGATCGGTTATGACAAGGAAGAGATTACTCGTGAGGCAATACGTCTGGGATCGTATTCTATTTCCATTATTCCTGATGAGGATTGCTGCACACTGTTTACTCCGAAGAGTCCTGCGACCAAGGCCCGACGAGTAGATGTTGAGCGGGCGGAGTCAGCGTTACCTATCTCTGATATGGTGGAAAAAGTCTTGGCACTGACAGAACAACAAGACTATAAATGTTCTTATTAGTTATTTCAGTTAAGAAGATTCGCGCGGTCTTCCATACTTACAGAAGGTGCGGATGTAGCAAGCCGAGGTGATGATCCTTCAAGGCGTCGTGGGTGCTACGAAACGCGAGTTCGCTCCACGGAATATTGGCGTGTTCAAACCAGGCCGCTTCCAATGATTCGTCTTCGGGGCTGAGCGCGCCTCCAATGACGGTTGCTGCGTAGACAAGCACGATCGGGACAACACCAGGATAAGTGTAGATATTAATGAGTCCAGTTAACGTAACATCAAGGTTGGCTTCTTCCCGTGCTTCGCGCACTGCTGCTAGTGTGGGTTGTTCGCCTCGATCAACGTAGCCACCGGGATAGACCCATTTGCCATAGCCTGGCTCAATGGACCGTTTCACAAGAGCAAACTGGTTGGCTTCATTCGTGATTACGGTTCCGACAGCGACTTTGGGATCAAGATAGACGATGTGACCGCACCGTGTACAACTCGGTCGTTTTGGTTCGCTGGCTTTGACTTTCCTGAAGACTAGCATGGCACCACAGCGGGAACAGAAACGTTCCAAAGCTTGGTCGTTGTGCAAATGATTTTCCATCGTAACGTTATAATCCAAGACCATGTCGATTTTAAAGGTCTCTCGAATGGGTCACCCAGTCCTTCGTAAACGGACAGGACTGATTCAACCTGATGAGATTGGTAGTTCGTCGATGCAACGCCTCATCGATGACATGTTTCACACGATGAATGAATATGTGGGAATTGGCCTGGCGGCCCCACAAGTGCATCAAGAACTTCGGTTATTTGTTGCTGGGGTTGACGACCCCAATTCAACCATGCAGCCCGTTGTGATGATTAATCCAGAGATCGAGGTGCTCGACGACGAAAAAGAAGAGGATTGGGAGGGGTGCCTGAGTATCCCAGATATTCGGGGTAAAGTGCTCCGAGCCAAGAATATCAGTGTCCGTTCTCTTGACCGGCATGGCAAACTACAGCAACTTACGGCAACTGGTTTTCCAGCAAGAGTCATTCAGCATGAAACTGACCATTTGAACGGGGTACTTTTCGTGGACCGAATGGCGTCATTTGAAAGTCTGACATTTCTTGAAGAATACGGTCGCTATTGGGATAGTGGCTCAGGTTCTGATGAGTGACCATCGTACTTTTACCCGGTAGTGTGCATGAAGTTTCTTGATTTACAACGTCAGTATGCGTCGTATCGAGAAGAGATCGATACGCGAATGCGTAGGGTTCTTGAGCATACGTGTTTCGTCATGGGGCCGGAGATTGAGGAGTTGGAGCAGGCGCTTGCCACACGCGTTGGCGTGGAGCATGTGATAACAACGGCAAGTGGGACGTCAGCTCTTGAGTTGTCACTTCGAGCTCTCGAAATTGGTCCAGGTGATGAGGTTATTGCGCCAACTTTTACGTTTGTGGCGTCAGCTGAAGTAATCCGTCTTGTTGGAGCCACGCCGGTTTTTGTTGATATTCAACGGAATTCTTTCAGCATCGATCCGACCGCCTTTGCCGCGGCAGTGACGGCCCGAACGAAGGCTGTTATCGCCGTGGATCTCTATGGTCAGATGGCGGACTATGGCCAACTAAATGAGTTGGCGGCAGTCCATCAGATTACAGTCGTCGAAGACGCTGCGCAGAGTTTTGGTGCGACGCAAAATGGGTTGTCAAGTGGTGCGGTTGCCGACATCGGTACCACGAGCTTTTTTCCCACAAAGACACTTTCTTGTTTCGGGGATGGCGGAGCACTTTTTACGAATGATAATGAGGTTGCTGAACGTGTTCGTTCGTTGCGTACTCATGGGGGGCAGGGTTTTAATCATCAATATATTGGTACTAACGCTAGATTTGATACGATTCAAGCCGCGGTGCTTCTTGCGAAATTACCCCATTTTGATGATGAGATTTTGAAACGTCAGCAGCTAGCTGCCCGTTACTCCGAGGCTCTGGGTGATGTCTGTCAAGTCCCTAGCGTGGTGTCTGGTAACACACACGTTTTTACGCCCTATACGGTACGCGTGGATCACCGAGATCGGATTTGTGAACTTCTTCGTGAGCGTGGAATACCATTTGCAATTTATTATCCACAATGCCTGCATGAGCAGGCGGCATATGCTGCGCATGCGAATTCAAAGAATTATCCAGAAGGAGAACTGGCATCGCGGAAAGTAATTAGTCTTCCGTTGTATCCGTTTTTCACGGAATTAGAACAGGATCGTGTGATTAGCGGGCTCAGGGATGTGATTGCTAAAGTAAGTGATAATTTCTGAAGTTGTGTTGATCGATCGTAGCTATTGGGCCTAGGTCTTTCCAGGCATTTCCCTTGCAGTAGTGCGGCGACGTTCATTCGCGCGCTCGGATTCAAGTCGCTCAAGTTCTACTTCTGAGTGGTCGACAAATGACATCGCTTCTGCGATGGCCTTATGACCTGCTTGGTTGGCAATTAATCGGTGCATCTTTTGACAAACACGTCGGTACGCAGGATGTCCCTGAGGTGCAGTCCGTAGTTCGATGACGTGCATTGCTTCACGAGCATTCATTTTCATATAGAAACGAATACGGTATGCCATCGATACAGCGTATTGTGCTGCTAGAGAGTTGTATCGACTCGTAAGGAGGTTGCTGAGACTCGATGCTTCGTCCATGACACGATTCCAGTCGCTCAGAGCGCCGATGTCTTCGATGGCTTCCGGTCTCGTATGGCCGTGAAGTGTGCTCAGATCTTGCCAGTCGATCGTCAAGATTCGATGGCGTTGTAAGTCACGAAATGCTCCGTAGTCGGAAAGCACATCGAATGAGTAGCTTGCGTGTTCAAACGCACGTCCGGGCCGGTGTCTTCGATTTGTACGATTCCCGATATAAGTTCGAAGCACCTGGATTCGATCTGTCGTCGACATTGTTCTTGCTAGACGGAGGAGCTCGCTATGTGACAAAGTCGAACTGCTATAGAGTGCAGCTGCAACCACTTTAATTTCACCATCAGGATCAAAGTCACTGAGCGTAACTTCCTCACTGTTTTCTTTGGGAGAAGCTGTTAGTTTGTCACTCAGTTCACGCGTGGCACGCTCGCAGTTTTCGAGATAGTTGCTCCAAAGGATGCCACGATTTTCGCGGTCGACGCGTTGCAGAAATGCAGGAATTACTTTTCGTAGCTCCGGTAACATGAGCGATGCGATTTCGCGGGTTTCGGAGAGCGGGTGCCCTCGCATCTTGAGTAAAAGCGACTCGTAAGCTTGTCCTGAACCATAGACGCCGACATTTGAGCGAGTTGCGGCAGGTAATAGTCCGCGTAGTGTGTCTAGAGCTTTGGCACGAATAACAGCTTTATAGACATTGTCTGGGTCGTCTCTAGATTGCGGGTGTCGATCACGAAAGTACTGTTGAGCACATTCAATCCATTTTGCATAGATCTCAAAGGCTCGATCCAGCGTCGTTTTGAAAGCTGCGCAGTCAGTCTTGTCCGTAATTTCACTTGGAGTAACGTACTTCCACTGACCATTCGGTCGATCGGTGTACGGTACGTATCGAGTCGACTGCTCAAGGTATGCCATTAGGCGACCGCGTTCAAGGATTTTGGTTAGAACATTAGAGATCCCTTCACACGCGATGTGGGCACCACCGAGCTGAGACACGGAATCATCACCGTACTCGTTGAAAACACGATCATAAAGACGTGCTGCTCGTTCTTCGCCAGGTCCGATGATGTTGTCTTTCGTACTTTCCTCAGGTAGGGCGTCGAAAAATTCATCAAGGAAAAGTCGACGAACTGATTTTGCAGAGCGTGAATATCGTGCAAAAAGAGCTCCCTTGACGACTTCAGGAAGGTTCGTCAATACAAAAACAGGACTATTTGTATTGCCGAAATATGGCGCAAGAGTGGTTTGTTCTTCCTGAGTAAAGTGTTCTGTGGGAGCAATGACCGGAGAATGCACACGATATAATACGACGTGCTTCCGAAATTTTCCCACCGTATAGAGGTACGTTTTCGTGATTGCGATGCGATGGGACACGTCAATAACGCCGTTTACTTTACTTATTTTGAACAGGCGAGGATTGTGTTGGCGGACACAATGGGCCTACGTCGTTCCCTTGAGCAGGCTGGTTTTGGGCTTATCCTTGCCCATGCGTCGTGTGATTACAGGGCGCAGGTGCTGTTTGGTGACGTTGTTGATGTTCGCGTTACTGTGACAGCCATTGGTCGTTCTAGTTTTACTAGTGAATATGAGGTGCGGCGAGTTAAAGACGACAGTGTTGTTGCGACTGGTAAATCGGTTCAGGTTGTTTTTGACTATACCGCTGGAAAGACAATTTCAATTCCTGATGTCTTGCGGGAAAAATTGGAATCCATCCAGACGGAAACCGTAGTTTCCTCGTGAACATAGTTCTTGTTCCAGGTTTTAATCCCGGTCTATACACGGGCGCTGGAAACAATACGTACCTGATCCAACCGGCAACAGGTAACGGTGTTTCGTTGATCGATGCTGGCACTGGCGATCAACGTCATATCAAGGCGATTCGGACATCACTTTTTTTGAAGACATTAGACCGAGTCTTGATTACACATGGCCACACTGACCACATTGCTGGGGTGTCAGCATGTTTGTTGGAGTGGCCCAGGATAGAGTTCTTTAAAATGCCGTGGCCGGAAAGTGATAAAAGATATCCAGTTGTCTGGAAATCGCTGGCCGAGGGTGATGAAATTGAGGTTGGGACAGATGTGTTAAAAGTGCTACATACGCCTGGGCACTCACCTGACCATCTTTCTTTTTATTGTGAAAAAGAGGGTGTGTTGTTTTGTGGCGACCTTTTGGTCAAAGGGTCGACGGTGGTTATTCCCGCCAATCACGAAGGAAATTTAATGCAGTACGTTTCGTCGCTTGAGCGGATTCGTGATCTGAATCCCCCGTGCGTATTACCGGCTCACGGCGAGGAGATCGATGACGTGGCGGGTTTAATTGATCATTATTTGGAGCATCGTCGTCGACGCGATGATGAAATTC
>CAYFJM010000110.1:0-6487 GCA_964343415.1 uncultured Vicinamibacteraceae bacterium
CAGGGTACTCCGTCCTCAAATCCATTTTTCTAATCTCAACCACACCTGTCTCAATCGACTCTTTGAACCGCTCTCGACAAGCCACTAACATAGGCTCACTGACCTCGATTCCAAGAAAACGAGAATCTCCATGGCCATGAGCTAAAAGTGCGGCCAACACCTCACCTCGGCTCGTCCCGAGATCTAAGATAGCTGTCGTTGGTTGCATATAGCGAAAGGCCACGTTCGTTACCGCCCGACGCATAACTTCGTACTGTGGAATTGAGCGCTCCAACATATCATCGAACACCTGCGTGACTTTTTCATCGAACTGCCATCGATTACCTGGATCCGTAATGTCATCACGACCATTAGACGCCCGCCCTCGCTCAGATTCGTTTCTAGCTTCACCACTGTCATGTTTGTTTGTCATCGAAACACTCAATACGTGCTATCCACAGCGTCTAAGTCTCAAACTGATTGCCATGCAAGGCCCGATAAGTTGAACTGGTCTCAAGTAACTCTTCACTTGTCCCAACAGCTTCCACTTCACCCTGATTCAATACGATAATGCGATCAGCATTTGTCACTGTTGACAAGCGATGAGCAATTACAATCGCTGTCGTTTTCGTGACAAGACTATCAATAGCATCCTGTACAGCCTGTTCTGATGCTGCATCGAGCGAACTAGTGGCTTCGTCAAAAATCAGAACCTTCGGTTTATGCGCCACTGCTCTCGCGATCGCAACACGTTGACGCTCTCCACCAGACAACCGTATCCCTCTATCACCAACCACAGTATCGTACTGATCTGGGAGTTGCATGATGAAATCGTGTGCATTTGCAATCTGTGCCGCTTTCTCAATATCAGATTCGCTGACATACTCGCGACCGTATCGAATATTTTCCCGAATTGTATCGTGGAAGAGAATCGACTCTTGTGGTACCACACCATAAGTATGTAAGTACTCTTTCATTCGGGTATCTTTTAAATTGATACCATCAATCCTGATTTCTCCGGTACTTGGATCGTGCATTCTGAGAATGAAATCAGTAAGCGTCGACTTACCACTGCCACTCGGTCCAACAAGTGCAACAAATTCATCCTTTTTTATCTCAATGTTTATATTTCGTAACGCGACATGTCCGCCATAAGAAAATGACACATCCTTAAACACCAATACCTGATCAAAACCATTCTTAACTACCACTCCATCGACGATAGAGGAGCGAGTCGACATCAGTTCATTAATTCGCCCGTACGACGCTTTAATCGACTCAATCCAGAGCGTGTTCGTCCCCATGTGGTTAATCGGCGTAATGAGTAAACGCCCAACATAAGTGAACAGTAGGAAGCCTTCAAAACTTAGAATGCCAGCGTTCATCTGTTGGAGCGCAATTGCAAACACACCAAGAATGGCTATCGCGTCAAGAATGGATCGGAGAGGCACCTCAAGTGCCAAGGTCCATGCTTTTCTGAACATCGAAGTTGCTAACTGTTCAAGAGTTTCCTTTAACTTTGACATCTCAAAGTCATTGATGCCGAACGACTTTGTTACCCGAATTCCAACGAATGATTCTTGTAGGGCTGTTGAAAAGTTCGCTGCCGCATCAGTCTCACGTCGCACAAGTCTCTGGATAGGCCGTCTCATCAAACCCGTCAATCCAAACTGCATCGCCAATAGCAATAAAGCTCCGAGCGTCAACCAAATATTTGTGCTGAACAAGTAGACTGCATAAAACCCGATTTGGACTATGCAATTAAGTAGTGCTCGAATCAGTCCACTAAGCCCCAAAGCCGAAGTAGAGGCATCTCTTGTCACCCGAGAAATTAATGCTCCAGACTTCTGATTCGAGAAAAACGTAATATCTTGACTGAACAGATGAGCAATCAAATCGGATTGGATTAATTTTGAGTATCGCACCTGAAGCCAATGAGCCCCACATTCAGCAACATAGGTCAACATCGCTGCAGTCATTGCCTGAGCGAGAAATAGTAAGCCAAACAACAGAACAACCTGATCGGTATCTCGCTGACCCGAATCAGAAATCCACTCCGTTATCCTTGCACCGAGAACATTTAGATCAAAAAGCGCCGCACTATTTGGAATTTCCTGTGTAGCAGAACCAATAATATTCGCTAGCAACGCAGCCAAAATCATCGGCTGTATCACCGTCATAGCGTTAGACACTACGGTGAACACCACGACCAACAGCAACATCCCTACATGGCGTTTGGCATAACGCCTCAAAAGCCACTGGAAGGCACCGGAATAGGACGATGTCAATTCGGAGTCACCAACACTCTTTATAGCAATCCTGCACAAACAACAATTTTCACTAAACGCTCCGCAAGACGGTTCGCTCAACTGAAAGAAAAACAGCTGCCCGCACAACATCCATAACTATCAACAATATTGAACGAAGGAATTAAATCAATCGAATCTCGCTACGGTACAAATATGGCGCGTGATCACCAACCCTCAGACCAAGGACACATTACTGGGTACGCCGCTGTCACCCCCACCCTAAGATATTAAGGTCGACCTTTTACCACAGAGGACCTTGTCATGCGCCACTTGAGCCACTACCTTCGAAATGTTGGTCGACTAAAGTCACATCCGGCCCAACATCCAGTGCCAGCTTTCGGCCTACGTAGCGAGAAATGGCATACGGTGGAATGCCATTACCCGGCTCCTTAACAGTGACATCTGTTTCGACCAACACGTGTCCCTTCATGAGAGAACGAACACTGACTAATGAACGACGATAGGAATCTCGTGACACTTGCTCACTAGCCAACACTCGTTTTTCTGGTGTCCCGATCGCTTTTTCGATGGTTCGGATATCTTGACATAAGGTTAATAATTCTTGCGGAGATAGTGACAATCCGTGATCGAACCCGACCATTTTCTTGTCTAAAGTAAAATGTCGCTCAATCGCGGTAACATTCTTAAATACTGCCGCTGCTGAAACAACCGTTCCCTCTTCGTGACCAGAGTAACCGACAAGACAGTTATATCGATCGCGAAGATAGTCGACGAGTGACATTTTCGTATCCTCATCTTTCTGTGGATAGGAAGAAACGCAGTGCATAAGAACAAAGTCATTGTGGCATTTACGAATTTCGTCAACTGAAAGGTCAACCTCATCGGCCGTCGACATGCCAGTCGATAAAAATAATGGTTTTTTCGTTTCTGCAACGCGGCGAAGCATCGGTAAGTCTGTCATTGAATGACTCGCGACTTTATAGCACCCTACTTCGAGTTGTTCACACACGTCGACTGACTGCAGGTCAAACGGGGTAATCATAAAGACCAGACCATGCTGCTCGGTGATTTCTTTGAGTTTGGCAAACTCATCAAGGGTTAATTCATGTCGCTCACGAACCTCTCGATAGGTCTCACCTAATTCTTTAAAGGGTGACGGTGTCGTGTCATACACTTCACTGGTCGCCATTTGGTCAACATCGCGACGCTGAAATTTGACACAATCAGCACCCGCTAGTGCAGCAATCTCGATCATTCGCTTAGCAATGTCAAAACTGCCATTATGGTTGAGTCCGGCCTCAGCAATAATAAAAGTCGGTTTCCCGTGACCTATATCCTTGACAACCGGTGCACCTTTTGTCGCATTAGGTGCTGACGAAATCCGTACAACGTGACTTCCAGTGCCCACGTCTCCTCCTATAATTTGTCGGTAAAGCTCCGCATTATATTTGTGCTCAAAAAACACTGGCCCCGACTGTACGATACCAGCAGTGAAATGGTAGCTTCTGAATCGTTCATAATTTACAAGTGATTGGCTGAGCTTGTTCACATCTGGATGGTCAACAGGAACATGTGTTGCCGAAGCGTATACATCGTAGGCAAACATTGCTCCTGACTCATGACAGCGATAGGCAAAATCGATATCGTCCATACCATATAGGCCATCGAATGACTCGTCGAATCTAAGTCCGTGTTGATCTAAAAATTTCTTGTCAAGAGCTAGGTTGCAACCGAACGCATACAAAAAAGGTTTCTCAGACCAACTACCATCCTGAAACACATGGTAACGCTCATCAGATGCCACACCGAGATGAGGCGACCGGATACGACTACCGACGCTACATTGAACACCATTGTCTAGATTCGAAACGTGACGTTCAATTAATGTCGATGATGGCAACATGTCGCCATCCAACAACAAGACACGATTTGATCTCGCAACACCAAGACCGTCATTCCGACTGCTATTTAACGTAAAACCTCTATCAGGACGACGTATGTAAACCCAATCCAGTCCGACCTCTTCACAAGTCGCCTCAATTGCCGCACCGAGACCATCAGCCGATCCATCATCGACAAATATCGCTTCAAAATTTTGACACGATTGGTGTAACAAACAGTCGACAAATTTCGGCAGGTATTCGACTTGGTTGTACCACACGGACACAACTGATATAGTGCGATCGGCCATTAGAAAACTAGTGGTGCCGGTAGTCACCTAACGGATCTACCAACATCTTTCCAAATGGATTCAGCCATGAAAAATTCTTCCTCTGTATCGATGTCGAATGTCTCCAATCCGCTCGGAATTTCGATATAGCGAACATCACTCCAATCCCAGTACCAGCCTGTTCGAAGAAAATGTTCCTTACTGAAAAAGTAAAATACGTGTCCAAATTCATAGACAGGTGAAACTGCTTTGGTGTTAATCGTGGTGAGGTCTACATCAAAATTAATAGGAGACCCATCTAATCTAACGAAGTAGTTCTTTGCTCGAAATACTCCAAATGCCGGTCGTCGATCACTCACACAAGAGTCTAGAAAATCAACAATCGACTTAGAACGAAGAAATGGCGTGCATGCATTAACTTGCAAGAAATAATCGTAGGGTTGATCGTCGATAAATGAATAGATTTCCTTGGCGGGTTCATCAATAAGCGCTGAGTGTCGAGTACGTTTTACAAAGGGAACTTTATGTTTTGCGCACATATTTTCAAACACATCTTCATAGCCCGCAAAAAACGTATTCTGATCAAGACCAGCGAGTTTAGATAAGAAAATGTCTGTAAGGGTAGTGTTATGAAACGGACGGATCATCTTATTAGGACACCGACTGCTAGCCAATCGACTACATGACCAGATTGCTACATCATTATGTTTCACGGTTAATTCTCCCTTATTAACTGTCCGCAACTCACAACAATTGGACAATGCCAACAAACCAACGGAGTAACTCGGTAGGTCTCATACGATAAACGTCAAAGTTCGCCTAGCTAGGTAACAACTAACGCTTCGGCGACTCGCTGTGCTCCCATTCCATCGATTGTTGACTGGGCTACACGGCTCAAACGTTGCCGTAGACTCGCGTCACTTACAAGAACCGCAAACATTCTGAACAGATCATTCGGTAACTGCTCTGATTCAGACAATTCTGAAAACAACAGTGCCCCGGCATCCGCCAACGCTCGCACTCCAAGACGTTGATTATCAAACAAAGCAACAGCCAGCAACGGTGTGCCTGTTGCTACAAGTTCATACGCAGTTTGGCCGCCGGCAGTTACAGCAACATCATTAGTAATCATCAACTCGAATAAATCTTCAGACTCAAGAACAAGCCTAAGTTCTCGAGAAGTAGGTAAAACAATTTGTTCTATTTCATCACGATTCACGGAATATGGGCCGATAACAACATTAAACCTGCACTTCTTATCGATAACAGCATCAAGTTGTCGTACAAGCTGAGGCATCACACCAAGTGAATCGTCACCACCCACACATAACAACACGTTGTTTACGGCACGACGAATCTCTTTGGTTGATACGTTCCAAAACTGCTGTCGTAAAAGCGCGTACCGGGGACCAAGCAAAAACTTCGTGTCGCCTTCGACTGATTTATACAGCAGTTGCTGAGCATGTGCACCTCCATTGACAACAACGTGTGCACTACTTGGCGCATCCGTATCATCGTTAATGACAACTACCCGAAACCCACTGTTCCGAAGCTTCTCTATAAACTCATTGTTAACGGCATATGAATCGATAACGATTGTCCGACATTCATAATTTCTGGCACTGAATTTTGTGCGCTCGCAATCCTCTACCCCTCCTCGCCCAAGATTTCCGATCGACTCACAACAAAACTTCGACCGCTTAATACGCCCAACATCGCCCTCTGAAGCAGACAATAAAAATACAACTCGTGCCCCTCGTTGATAAATCGCTTCGGCTAGCGCCAAACACCGATGCAGATGTCCAAGTCCTATTCCATGCCCAGCATCAACACGAATCAGAAAAGCATCGTTTTTCACGGAATACCCATCGCGCAAGAACTACAACTGCGGCAAAATCCAGCGAACAGCTTTGCAGTTGTTTTTTCGAACAAAGCCGTCATGAACAAAACCAGCGGATTCAAACAATTTCATCGAGGGCACATTGTTCTGCTTTACATAACCAACTAGTGGAAGCTTTCGCCCTTCACGATCTCGATACAAGCCACAGCCCAACTTCAGCACCGTAAC